>CANSWR010000012.1 GCA_947650795.1 uncultured Bacillota bacterium
TGTCCAAAAAGTGTTTTGAAATTTGATGAGAACTTTCCTATTATACAAGAAAAAATACTCTAAAAGAGCATTTTATAAACTTGAAACTACATATGGATTACTACTTGTCCCATCTCCATCTGTAATAATTAATGATGATTTTAATGATACTACAGGTCTTATGACTCCTTCAGCATGGCTTACACCTGCACTATTTAAGCTACCAACTTCTGTATTTCCCCAAACCATAAAAACTCGTGAGTAATAATCTCCATTCCATAGATAAAACCAAAATGGGCTCATTGTCCACCACCAGTTTGAACCAGTGGCACTACCTCCAGTTGCGTTTAAGTAATAATATACGTTTGGATTTTCTGTCTCTTGTAAACCACCTGCCAATACTACTTCATCTGCTGTCATTAGTCCAAATCCATCTTTAAATTGATCTTTAGCATTGCATGTTAGAGTTGGAGCATTTTTATTTGTTACAAATCTTGTATACCCCGCATATTGGAAATCATTACTTGTACTATAGCTTCCACTGATGATATTTCTATCATTACAATATACTGCATTTGTATTTATATATTCTTTATCTGTAGCAGATAGATTATTATACCAATTTTCTACTGTTTTATATGCTTCTGATTTATTTTCGTTTGTTCTATTACTTTCTAAACTTCCACTAGTACCATATTTCCATCCTACATACATTGGATCATTAAAGTTAGTGTTATAAGCTTGTTGGCTACCAATGTATCCATCTTCTCCTCCAGTACCTGCATAAAGTATTCTTGCTGAACCATCACCATTTATTCTTATGATTCTCCATAGTTTTCCTGCAAAGCTTACCCAGTTATTTGGGTTTCCTGTAAAATAATAACTTATTCCTTGATTATCTTGAGTTTTCCATAATTTTGTGTCAGTTTCTATATTAGTAAAATCTGTTCTTTCTGTTATATTATCTTGAGGGTTATCTGCTAAAATTTTCCCTAAAAATGACCCTGGATTTATAAAGTTTTCTTCTATTGATAGTGATCCACTTAAAGTTTGTCCCATGTCATCTGACTGATCTTCTTCCGAATTTCTATAAATGAATTCTATTAAATAAGTTTGTGTAACACCTTCTTCTATTTCTATATTAGTTGCTAATGCTTTATCAGATGCTGTCGGATTTTTTGGAATATCTTTATATTCTGTCATTGAGTATCCATTATTACTTGTACATGTTATTTTATATTGTAAGAAACCTTCTGTTACAAATGTATTAATTAAGTTTTTAAATATTATGTTATATTTATATGTTTCTTTTCCTTCATTTTTTACACTAAAAGTCTTAGAATCGCTCCATCCTGGTTCTATATTTACTCCGCTTAAACTTAGTGTATCTGTATATATTATTTTTAATTCTTTTGCTGAAGCTGATATTGGAGTTCCTTCTCCTTCTATTCTGGTTTTAAAATACGCATAACTTAGTCCTAAAGTTGTCAATAATCCTAATATTGTTATAATAATTATTATTCTTTTTTTCATCGATTACTCCTCTACTCTCTATAATTACATTTTAACTTTTATTATTGTTATTGTCAATTATATTTTATATACATTTACTTACATTTATAGATATTAAAAAACAATTTACGACATTTTATGGAAAGAAAAAAACTACTTAGAACTAAATCTAGTAGTTCTCTTATAGTTTTCTTTTAATTTATCTTTTTCTTGTCTTTCGTATCCAAAGTTTCCTTTTATGTTTTCTAGTATTTTGCTCATAGTATCACCATTATTATTATAAGCAAAATTTTATTTTTTATACTAAAGATAGTCGTTTTGTTCTACTTCATTTTTTAAATCTAATATTAATATGTTATTTACTGCTTCATCTAATAATGCAAAATCAAAATTCTCTTCTTGTTTTTTAGCAAACTCTAAGTTTGGATTTATTACCGGATGAGTCGGTACAAATATTGTACAACAATCTTCATATGGTAATATACTTATTTCATAACTTCCTATTTTTTTTGCTATTTCTATTATTTCTAATTTGTCAAATGATGATAGAGGTCTTATTATTGGATAATTTGTTACTTCATTTACAACATTGATACTTGTCAATGTTTGACTAGCTACTTGTCCTATTGATTCTCCATTTATTATTACATTAGATTTGTATTTTTTCGCTACTTTTTCTGCAATTCTATACATCATTCTTCTCATCATAGTTATCATATATTCTGGTGACATATCTTTATAAATTGTTTCTTGGATTTTGGTAAAAGGAATTATATATAGTTTGCCATTGTTTCCATATTCTTTTAAAATTTTTGCTAAAGATATTACTTTTTCTCTAGCTTCTAAACTTGTATGTGGTAAGCTTTCAAAGTAAATAAAGTCTATTTTTACTCCACGTTTCATCGTAAGATACCCTGCAACAACGCTGTCAATTCCTCCACTCAACATTAGTAGTGCTTTTCCTAAAGTTCCTGTAGGATATCCACCAGATCCTTTTATTCCAGCTGAATATACATAAACCCCTTCTTTTCTTATTTCAATATTTACTTCTATATTAGGGTCATGTACATCAACAGTAAGATTTTTTATATTTTTTAGTAAATATCCGCCTACTTGTTTTGATAAATCCATGCTCTTAATAGGATAATTTTTATCACTTCTATTTGTTATGACTTTAAAGCTATTATTACTTTTTATTATTTTGGTGCATAATTCGCATATAGTTTCAAAGCTTTTATCTTTTTCGTAATAGCATTCTGCTATTTCATGTATTCCAAATATATTTTTTAATTTTTCTATTACTATATTCAAATATTCTGCATTAATGATTATAAACATTCTAAAATAATCTTTTCTTATTTTAGGATTATATTCTTTAATAGAATTTATTATATTGTTTTCTAATGTTCTAATAAAGAAATTTCTGTTATCTTTTTTGGTAGTTAGTTCTCCATATTTTATCATTATTATTTTTTCCATAATACACCTGCTTTTTCTTTTTATATTATACTTTAAAAAATAAATTCTTACAATAAAAGAAACCATATTTATGGCTTCACTTTAATAATAATTCATTATATATTTTATCAAATGATATTAAAAATTTATCTATTTCATTTTCTGTTGTATGGTGGCTTATGCTTATTCTTATACTGGTAGTGCTTACTGTTTTATCATTTGTTATAGCGCTTAGAGTAGTGCTTTCTTCTAAACTTGAGCAAGCTGTTGTAGTACTTATACATATTCCTTCTTTTTCAATTGCTCTTACAAATGTTTCACTTTTTATTTTAAGTAAACTTAAATTATATATATGTGGAACACAGAGATTATTTGAATTTATATGTAAGTTATATTCTGCTAATCCTTTTTCTAGTCTTTGTTTTAATTTTTTTACTTGTTCTACATTTTTTTCTAAGTTTTCTGATGCAATTCTTATTCCTTTAGAAAAACTAACAATTAGTGGTAATGCAGGTGTTCCTCCTCTTAATGGTGTGTTTTCTGTTAACCCAAATATAAGTGGAGTTATATTTATATTTGCTCGTTTATAAAGTAATCCAATTCCCTTTGGAGAATAGATTTTATGTGCACTGAAAGAGGCAAGATCTACGTCACTTAAATTTATTTTCATTTTTCCAAGAGCTTGAGTCATATCGCTATGAAATAATGTTAGCTTATTTTTTTTATTAATTATTTGTCTTATTGTTTTTAATGGTGCTTTAAACCCTACTTCACTATTTACAGCACACAAGCTAACTAATATTGTATCTTCTGTTATGAGATTTTCTAAATCTTTCATGTCAAGTGAACCATCTACATTAATTTTAACATAACTTACTTTAAAACCTTGTTTTTCCATATATTCGAAAGTCTCTAAAATACTTTTATGTTCAAGTTTACTAGTTATTATATGTTTACCACGATTTTTATAGCTTTCGCATATTCCTTTTACTGCTGTCATATTTGATTCACTGGCACCTGAGGTATATATTATTTCATTCCATTTACAACCTAAGCATTCAGCAATTTGCTTACTTGCTTTTAACATTAATTCTTTACTTTTTACACCTAAGTTATGTATTGAGTTTGCGTTTCCTATGAAATCTCTAGTTACTTTAATGTATGATGATAAAACTTCTTCTAAAACAGGTGTTGTCGCACTATAATCTAAATAAATCATATAAACACCTACATTTCTTGAATCACTGTTAGTATTACAGGTTTACTTTCAGTTTTTTTGTATATAAATGACCCGATTTCTTCTCTTATATCTGTTCTTATTTTTGCATAATCTGCATATTTTCCATTATGTGTGTTATTTTTTATTATTTCTAAGCTTTTTGTTTTTATTTCTTCTATTAAATCAAGATTATCTTTTACATATATAAATCCTCTTGTAACAACTTCTGGGCCATTTTTGATTTTTTTATTTTTTTTGTCTACTGTTGCACTTACAAGTATTAGTCCATTATTTCCTAACATTTCCCTATCTTTTAAAACTAATTCTCCAACATCATTACTAGATTTACCATCAATTAATATAGAGTCTACAAATATGTGCTCAATACATTCTAAAAGATTTCCATTTTCAAATGTTACTACATCTCCATTTTCTTTTAATATTAAATTAGATTGTGGCATTCCCACTTTTTCTGCAAGTTCTGCATTTCTAACTTGATAACGATATTCACCTTTTATAGGCATATAGTATTTTGGACTAAATAGTTTTACCATTAACATTAAATCTTCACTAGAAGCGTGTAATCTTACGTTTTTATCTTTTGGAACATCAAATATGTTAGCTCCTTTTACTGCTATGTCATTTTTAAGTTTTACACTTGTTAATTCTATTGCATCATAACTTGGATCAGCAAAACAAATAGAGTCTGTATTTTCTAGTGTTATATATTTATCATAACCGTTTACTATTCTACTTAAATTATAATAAGGCATTTCTCTATCATTTGCTATAAATATTACTGAATTTTTATCTCTTAAGTTACTTAAATCGCCTATTATGTTTTTATCTACATTTAAGTATCCTTCTTTTATTGACATTTCTACTATTGAATGAAGATATTTTCCCATTATAATGACTTTTCTATCTGTACCTTTTAATGCATCAAATATGTTTTGCATTGTTAATATATGTAATGGAAGTAAACTAAATATTATTCTTCCTTCACTTTTGTCCACCACATTTCTAAAGTATTTATCTAGTTTATGATTAGGACTTGTAAATCCTGGTTTTTCTGCAAATACACTTTCATTCATGAGTAATAATACTCCTTGTTTTCCTATGTAAGCTATTTTACCTAAATCCATATCATAATGATCTTTCATAGTTGAATCTATACAGTAGTCTGCCATGTATATTATACTACCATCTTGAGTATTGACTGAGTACCCTACACTTTCTGGTGATGAGTGTGTTACACTAAATGGAAATATACTAAAGTCTTTAAAATCAAGTTTTTTATGTGGTTTTATTACATGTAAATTGCTAATTTTTACAGGTGCTTCTTCTTGTTCTATTGTGATAACTTTTGAAGCAAAGTTTGTAGCATATATATGGATTTCTGGGATAGCTTTAACTAACTCATTAATGCTTCCAATATTTTCGTAATGTGCATGTGAAATAAATACTCCTACTATTCTTTTTCTATTTTCTATTAAATATGTAAAATCTGGGATTATATAGTCTACTCCATACATTTTATCTGAAGCATATTTTAATCCACAATCAAATACTAATATTTTATTATTTATTTCTATTACATATAGATTTTTTCCGTTTTCGTTTAATCCACCTAATGCAAATACGTTTATTTTATTTATATTTTTTTTGTTCATTTTTATCTCCTTCTTACTTTTAGGCACAAAAAACCATTTTAGTTTAATTAATGATTTAATATTAAATATATAATAGTTCTTCTGTATGTATAAATATAACATAAAATGTGGGATTAGTCAAATTTACTTTGTTTTTAGGGTTGTACATTTTTTATATACATTTTTTGGAATTAAGTGAGATTAAAAATAACACCAAGTAGTTAAATGTAATCTTTAACAAAACTTGATATCTATTAATTTTCTATTTTAAAAATTTTTCATTTACTTTGTCTATAAAATTATAATCTTGTTCTCTAAGCATTTTTATTCTTTTGTTTTTTACGAACATTGTCACTTTTTTTACTGAATCATAAAATTTATTTTCTCCATCTATTGTTACTATTAAGTTATCTTTGTTTTCTTCTGGCATTACTTCTATTATGCTATCTTGTGGTATAACAATTGAATTTAATAAATTTCTATAAACTTTGGAGTTAAGTGGTGCGATTGGAGTAATTTGTGTAGTATGCAGACTATTGCATATAACACTGCCTCCAAAGCTTAAATTATAAGCAGTTGAGCCGAATGAAGTGGAAACTAAGATTCCATCTCCTACAAATTTTTCAAGTTTATGTTTATCTACTTCTATTAATAATTTTGTAGTATTTAATTCACTGTCTCTTATAGTAACATCGTTTAAAGCAAATATGCTTTCTTTTTTTGAATCTGTTTCGATTTCTATTTCAAGTACACTAACATTCTCAGTTTTATATGCGTTTTTGTTTAATTTTTCAATAAAGTCATCTATACTTTCTGCTCTTACTTCTTGAGCAAATCCTAAAGTACCAGTATTTATTCCAATATAGTAAATTTCGCTGTTAAAGTTAGTCTTTTTTATCATTCTAAGAAATGCTCCGTCTCCACCTATAGCGACTCCTAGGTCTTCATTTTCATTTACTATTTTATATTTATTATTTTCTAGTTTTTTTATTAATTCTTTTTTTAGATTGTTTGATTTTATGTCATTATTACAATATATACAAATATTTTTTATCATTTTTTGCTCCTATAAGTATAAAGAACGCTTGGACGATGACCTCCTCCAGTTCTTTGTTTTTGCGTTTTTTCAACTTTACTTGCTATTATTCTTCTAAAAGCTGGGTCTAGTAGTTCCTTTCCTAAAATAACTTCATAGACTTGTTGTAATTCTCCTAAAGTAAAGTATTCTGGCATCATGTTAAAGACTATGTCAGTATATTCTATTTTGTTTTTAAGTCTTTCTATCCCTGAAACTATTACTAATGGATGATCAAATGCTAAACGATCATTTTTTACAATATGAAATTCATATCTATCTGTAGTTTGTTCTCTTAGTGTTTTGCCTACTACTACGCTAAATGTCTCGTTTCCATTATCAAATGTTATATTAACTTCTTTTTCATCTTCTAATATTGTCATATCAAACCAGCTTGCTTCTTCTGTTAATTTGTTTAATAGTCTGTTTTGGTCAATAAGTGCCATGTAAGATACACTCATTATTCTCATTCTTGGATCTCTATTTATGCTATCAAATGTATATAATTGTTCTAAATATATATTACTTAAGTTCGTTTCATTTTTAAGTATTCTTTTAGCAGCTTCTAAGCTTGTTTCTTTTATATCCATGAAGCCGCCTGGTAGACACCATTTGTTTTTGAATGGGAAATCATTTCTTTTTACTAATAGTACTGAAAAATGTTTAGAGCTAAGTTTTCTATAATTTTCTTGTGTTTTATTTGATACACTAAATATTAATATATCACTTGTTACTGATAGTTTTTCAAATTTACTTGAGTCATAATTTTTTAAGAATTCTTTTTCTGTTTTATACTCCATTTGTTACTCCTTTTCTATTACTAATATAAATGTACTGTTAGGTAATTTAACTACATTCATATTTTCATCATAGATACTAATTTTATTAAGTAAGTTTTCTTCGTATCCATCTTGTAAGAATGCTTTAGAAAATATTACTTTATATCCACTTAAATTGTCTTCTATTAATTTTATATATTCTGTTGGTGTTAAATATCCAAATTGTTCTTTTACTTCAAGACTATAAGAATTTTCTCCCCAAGTATAAGTGTATAAAAATTCCATAGCGTCATTTACTAGCATTTTAACTTTATTTTCATCTATACTAGTATAAGTGATTTTTCTGCCTTTAAAGTCTTTACAGTAATTATCTAATATATTTATATCATCTTTGTTAACAAATTGTATAATTCTATACGTATTTTCTGGTTCTGTTTTTATTCCATCTCTTATTATTATTCTTCCACCAGAAGTTAAAATACTATCTGCGCTTTTTAATGCTTTTGTAACAGTTTCTATATTAAATTTATGACCATTATAAGGTATATAAGAATAAAGTTCGTGGATTATTGATGAATATATTATAGTATCTATTTCTCCAGTTTTAAAGTAATTATTTAAGTTTAGTGCATCTCCTTCAACTAATTTCCATTTGTGATTTTCACTTATTTGTTTTTTAGTTAATTCTTCTATTACGTTTTTAGAAATATCTATTCCACTTACTTTAACATCAGGAAGTGAGTTTTCTATTATATTCATCAAAGCTCCGCCACCTGGGCCAACATCAAGTACACTTTTTCCAGTTATAAAATCTACTAGTATTTTTTTACTGTTCATAGATGAATTCATTGTGTTCAAGTAATCTATCTCATTATAAAATCTATCATATTCATCTCTTCTAAATCCAAATAATTCATAAAGCATATATACAGCTTTATTATATAATGAATTTGATGTATAAGCTACTTCACAGAATTCTATTAGTTTTGCAGCTTGACGTGAAAATTTAAAGTTTATAGTTAATGTGTTGCCTAGTTTCTTTACTTCACATTTTACATGTACATTTTTCTTTACGTTTCCATTTACTAAATCTTCTATATTTAATTCTTTTAACATACATTCTAATATTCTTTTTCTGTAAATATTTATTGTTTTTTGTTTGTTATAGTCTAAATACATTTGTTTCATTATTGGAGAAAATGTAATATGAGATATTTCTTCATTAACATAATTAGATATTATTAATAAGAGTTTAATTTGTTCGTCTATATCAAAGTCACTTAGAGCTGATTCGTAATACCATAGTTCGACTTGTTTAAATAAAAGAGTTAGTTTTTTATTTACTTCTTTATTTTCTAGTAATGTTGATGATATTTTCTTTTTTGAATTTAGTTTTTTTAATCTATCAATTACATTTATGGTCTCATCCATATTATTATTTACTATTTTATCTATAGTTTTTAACACTTCTTTTTCTATGTTGTTATATATTTTTTCATTTACAGCACTTATTATACATTTATTTAAAACTATAAGTACTTCTTTTAATAAGTCTTTGCTAATTAATTTCTTTTCTATTAATTTGTAAAGTTCTTTATTGCTTGATAAATTTATTTCACCTCTTATATATTGCCCGACTAACCCATGAGTATTAATTAATACTCTTATTACTTCATCATAGTCTTTATTATCTAATACATATATTTCAGATGAAGCAATATTATGTACATTTAGTGAAAAACCTTGCTCTTTCCATTTCTTTCTATCAGCTACATTTCCACATTTGGAAACATCACTCCATTTTAATGTCTCACTAACATAGTAATATACTTCTTTTGAGGTTTTTTCTTTTTCTAATATATTTAAACATTTCATTATATATTTATAGACTAGATTAGATTTGTTTGATTTTATGCTATCTAAGTGCTCATAATTATAATTTTTTTCTTTAGTTTCAGTTAAATATTTTTCCCACATTATGTTCCTCCTTAATTTTTTAAATTATTTCTTTTAATCTATTAACTATAACATTTACTACTTTCTTTTTGTTTTCTCTACGATTTAAGTTATCTCCTATTATAATATCTTCATAGTAAATATCTTTTTCTTTATCATAAATACTTGTATAAATGATATTGTTTTCTTTTCTCTCAGTTTCATCTTTTATAACGTCCATTTTCCCTGTTATTCCAACTCCATAATCACTACAAGCAAATTTTGAAATAGACTTGCTCATTTCTCTTGCAACATTTGGACTATAGACAGTATATTTATCTATAGTTTCACTATTTACTCCCATTTTGATTTTATATTCACTTGAATATGTTACTGCACTAAATTTAAGTATATCACTGGCCCCGCTTATATTTGTTATTTCTGAGACTAGTTGTCCTCCAGTACAACTCTCCATTGTGGATATTGTTTTGTGATTTTCATCAAGTTTTCTTACAACTTCTGTCATCAATTCTTCCATATTTTTATCCTCCATATAAATTATTTTCTATTATATAATCTAAAACTTTTTTATTTATTATGTCTTTTAATTGATTGTAGGAAGCAGTAGATATTAATTTTCTTATATTAGTTGAACTAATGTCTTTACTAGGTAAGTCACTCACTAATATAAAATTATCTTTTCCTTCTATATATTTACTAACATCTATATCATCTCTATTTATTACTAATATTTTGTTTTCAAGTATTTTGTCTATTTCTTTCCATAAATGTAGATTCACTAAGTTATCAGCGCCTATTATTAGGTAGTATTCGTCTTGTGCTTCTTTTTTTAGAGCATCTAAAACTTGATATGTGTATTCTAAATTGTTGTGTGTTGTGTCTATTATTATTTTTTCAGTTTCATAAAATTTTAGCATGTTTATTCTATCATTAATATTTATTAGGTTTTGTTTATCCCAATATCCAAGAGTTGGTATGACAATAACTTTATCAACTATATTGTTTTCTATAATATGTTTCACTATTGTCATATGTTGTTCATGAACTGGGTTAAAACTTCCTACATATACTCCAACTCTCATTTTTTATTTACCTATTTTCTATAAGTAGGAATGTTAAATTTATGCTTATTAGCACTATGTAGTTTTTCTATTTTTGCTGCTGTTTCTCCATCAACACTACTTTCATCTTCAATATATGAAGCAATATCTTTATATTTAACTCCTAGTTTGTCTTCATCAGTTTGGTTTGATAGTCCATCATTTGGTTTTTTATATAATACTTTTTCTGGAACTTTTAAGACTTCTCCTATTGCAATGACTTCATCAACTGTAAAGTCTGCGATTGGTGAAATATCATGTACAGAATCTCCTCCTTTTGTAAAGTACCCTACATATAATTCACATTTATTAGATGTTCCTGATACAAGATATGTTTTTCCTCTTACTGATGAGTATAATGCTGCTAAATAGTATAGTGAAGCCATTCTTAATCTAGGTTTTAAGTTAATATCACTATTTTTTGTTTCTTCGTCTTTGAAGTTACCAAGTTCAGATAATTCTGTTTTAAAACTATCAAATGCGTTTGTGATGTCAAAGTTTATTAATTCAAATCCATAATAGTCACTCACTAGCTTAGCATCACTTGCATCTTCTGGATTAGAGTGACATGGTAGCGTCACACCTAGTACGTTTTCTTTTCCTAAAGCTTCAACAAATAGACCTGCAACTACTCCACTGTCTTTTCCTCCACTTATTCCAAGTATTACTCCTCCTAAATTATTTTTTTTATAATAATCTCTTATAAATTCTATAACTCTCTCAGTTTCTTTTTTTGCATCAAATTTCATTTTATTTCCCTCTTTCTTTTTTTATTTTAGTTATTTAATTCCATTATGTTCTCTTTTGTTTATTTTAACATTTTTTTGTTAAAGTTTTAACATTTTCTTTTTCAAATTCTAAATTTCTTGATATAAGTGCGTTTCCACATGTAATTCTATCTTTATCTTCTTCTTTACTTGGCACAAATACTATTACGTCCCATCCTTCTTTTATTAATGGTTCTTCAAATTGACGATAAACGTCATATTCTTCATAAGATGTGGTAACATTGAAACCATTTTGTATAGCTTGGTGAGTTTCATGTATTGGTGTTAGTTTTACAATAAATTTATTTTTGTCAAATAGTCTACTTAATTCTTTTTCATCTATTATTGTATCTTTTGTAACTGCAAAGTTTAATGTGTACTTTCTTCCTTTTGGATATGGTAATTTCTTACTTAGTTCACTGATTTGTTCTAAGCTTAAACTTAAATTATTAAATTGTTTCTTTCTTTGTTCTTCGTTTGTTGAATTTATACTAAATTGTAATCCTGCTTCTCCATTATATATTTCATTTTTTATATAAACCCATTTTTGTATAAATTCTTCTAAATTTTTATTGTTTTTAGGTAACATGGTTGAGATTACTGGATGTATTGTTTCTGCTTTTATATATTCGTTTACTAAGTCTCTTAAGTCATACATCGCAAAATCCAAAACTTCTTTATTGAAAGTCGGTTCTCCCATTCTAGCAAAATGTACATTGAATCGTTTGGTATATTTTGTTTTTTCATGCTTTAATATAGTTTCTATTTGATAGTTTAATTCTTCTCTATTTACGTTTCCAAAGAATCCATATGTAGGACAGTCACAAAAACTACATTTCATTAAACATCCTTTTTGTGTACTAATAGTTGCTACCCATTTTTCACTTAAATCAACTGTTTGATTTTCTACTCCATTTATTTCTTTAAAAAGCCCTAAAAAGTTTGCTTTTATATTGTTTTCTTTTCCATAGTCTCCTACTGTTAGGAATTCTAGCTGTAGTTCTCTATCTACATATATTTTACCTGTGTGAGTATTTATTATTTCCATTTTCACATCTAACTCCTTAAGTATTTTTTTGATCTTTCTAGCGCTACTACGGCGTTTATATCTTCTATGTATCCCATTTCTATTAGACTTAAAGCTTCTTCATATGTACATTCAAAGGTTTCAACTTTTTCTCCTTTGTCAAAATGAGTTTGTCCTGTTTTCATGGCATTTAATCCTAGGAAATATTCTATTTTTGCAGCGGATACGCCTGTATCTTGATAAAAGCTTCCAAGTTCATAAATTTTTTGTGCTTCATATCCTGTTTCTTCCATCAGTTCTCTAAGTGCTGCATGTAGATAGTATTCGCCTTCGTTTAAGTAACCAGCTGGTACTGATACTCCAACCGACTCAGAAGTAAATACTTTAGGTTCAACAGTTAAAATTACGTTTCCTTCAGTAGTTACTGGTAAAATTACTGATGAGTTGCCACTTGATGAATTTTTAAGTATTTTTTCTCTTCTGATTATTTCTCCACTTTTTAGTGTACAATTATACACTTCGGTACTTAAAAATTTACTTTCTATATTAAGTTTTTCATATTTTATAACTTTTAAACTTTCTATTAAGTTATTTAATTCTTCCAATTTTTCTTTTCTCATAGTTATCTCCTTCTTTTTTATCTTTTTAATGTTCTTACTGCTTCTCTTTTTTCTTTTATCATGCTGGTTTTTAATTCTAGTAATGTTTCTGATAAATCAACTATGTATTTTTCTGGATTCATTAGTCTTGTTATTTCAGGATATAATGTTTCAAATTCACTAATGCAGAAGTCTCTTCTATCTTTTAATGAAGGATTCTTATAAACTAGTTCTCCTCCTTCGAATATTGGTACTTGTAGTTTTCTTACTGTGTAATTATTTATTTCTTTTTGTCTTTCAGGATGGATTGGATCTATTAGTGTGTACCCGTTTAAGTCTACTATTTCGTTATGTAGAGTTATTACATCTGCGATTGCTTTACCAGTATTTTTATCATAAAATCTATAAGGTGTTTTGAATCCAGGATTGATTGTCTTGATAGGATCTTCACTAATTTTAATTTTAGGGATATATTTTCCATCTTTTATTACACAAACTAGCTTGTATACACCTCCCATTAATGCCATAGGGGAAGCAATATTGTCTCCTACTCCAAAACTATCTATGCACGCTCCTTGTTGTATTAAGTCTCTTATTGTTTCTGCTTTTAATCCGTTTGATACGCAGATTTTTACATCTTGCAAGCCTTCACTGTCTAGTATTCTTCTTGCTTCTTTTGTTAGGTATGCTAAGTCTCCACTGTCTATTCTTATTCCGCCTGGATTGTATCCGTTTGGTATTAGGTATTCTTTCATTACTTTTATAGCATTAGGTAGTCCACTTCTTAGTGTGTCATATGTGTCTATTAGAAACACTGAGTCATTTGGATAAGTCTTTGCATATGCTAGGAATGCTTCATATTCGCTATCAAACATCTCAATAAATGAGTGCGCCATTGTTCCTAATGTTTTGCAGTTTTCTTCGTATCCAGTTTGTAAGTTTGATGTTCCAGCACATCCTCCTAAGTATCCATATTTACTACTGTCAACTGAGGCATATATTCCGCTACTTCTTCTTGCTCCAAATTCCATCACAGCACGAGGACCTGCTTCGTTAACTATTCTTTTTGTAGCAGTTGTAATTAAACTTGCATGATTGAATGCTGCTAGTAAAGCTGTTTCTATTACTTGTGCCTCGATCGCATTTGCCCTTACTGTTATGATTGGTTCGTTTGGAAATACCATTGTTCCATCAGGGATTGCCCATATATCTCCTGTAAATTTCATGTTTTTTAAGTATTTAAGCATGTTTTCTTTGAATCCTAGTTTTCTTAAGAATTCTTTTTCGCTTTCTCCTATTCTAAAGTTTTTAATATAATCTATTATTTCGTCTAATCCTGCTGTGATGCTATATCCACTGTTTAATGGGTTTACTCTATAAAATACATCAAATACTACTTTAGTATCTTGTAAATTATTATCCAAATATACTTGAGACATTGTGTATTCATATTGATCTGATACTAATGTTAAGTTTTCTCTATTTTTCATTATTTATTTCCTCCTAATGTTTTTACTAGTTTTATTCCTTCTTGTTTCATAATTTTATATGCTATTTCATTGTATTCATCTCTGTTGTGCCAAGGTGCATCGTATGTTTCAATTGAATCTTGTGGTACGACTATTTCTATATCATCATTCATTTGATCGAAGTAGTTCATTAGCGGTACTCCTAAATCTGTATCACATAAGTCAGAACAGCATCCAGCTAATACGATTCTTTTTAGATTATGTTTTCTCATTATGTCTATGTCTCTTATAAATCCAGGTGCAAATAATGCACTTCTTGAATTCTTCTTATATATCCTTGAGTTTAAACTATAAGGTAATAATTCATCTATTATTTCACTTTCCCATGTGCCATCTATACAATGTTCTGGGAATTTTTTAAATTCTGCACATCCTAGCTTATGAGCATCAGCTATAAAAGAAACATCTTTCTCAGGTGATGATTGGAATTCTTCTATTGTCCTTTTTATTGGTTCGATTATATGTTGTATGTATGGGTCAGCTAATGCTCCTTTTTTCACAAATCCGTTTACCATGTCTACTATTAAAAGTAGTTCTTTAATTTTTTCTAATTCTTTCATTTTTATCTCCTCCTTATTTGTTATTATCTTTTTGTTAATAACAACTTCTAAAAAAATTAGTTTATTTTCTTACTTAATGAATTTACTTTACTTGCTTTTATTTTAATTCCTTTAAAATATGCTGTTTGCTCTTGATGCTCATTCATAAAGTATCCTACTGTTTGTGTTTCTATGCCTTCATCATATTTTAAACTTTCTAATGTGTATCCTTCACTTTCTAATAGTTCACTAAAAATATTAATTATTTTATCTTTACTAACTACTTCAGATACTTTTGTGTCTCTTCCCAATAATGTAACATTTTGTGTTATTGTAATTGTAGTTATACTGCTAAGCGTTCCATAAAAATCAAGTAACTCTTTTCTTGTTATTATACTTACATCAACATTCTTTTGTTCTTTTTGTAAGTAATATGATTTAATAATATTTTTTAAATCTTCTTTTGAGTAAGTTATTTCCATAGTTTGTCTCCTTTCTTATTAATATTTTGTTAATATCAAAGTCTATAATTTTTCAGGTTTTATGCACCTGTTATTAACATTATATTAAAAACATATAAAAATGTCAACTACTTTTTAACAAAATATTAAAAACATTTTTTATAGTGTTTTTTTAGTCTACTCAAACAAAGTTATTGAGAAATTTGAAAAAATTGATAAATTTAGTAGCCACTATTATTCTAAATTAAGCCATGATTTTGATGCTGGATATAATATTCAAGTAATAGTATCAAGTGAAATTATTACAATATATGGAATACTTTAAGATAGAAGTGATTATTATACCTTTAATAGCATGAATGATTTATATTTTAAATACTATAATTAGTATCCTACAAGCATGTGCTGATGCTGGTTTCTAGTGGAAAAAGGCCACAAGATTTAAAAGATGAAAAGTTTCCATTTCCTAAACAAAAACAACAAAAAAGAAGCTGTCTGAAATTATTCATTTCTACTCGGCCCCTCATTTAATTCTTACTTAACACTTACTTAAATTAATTTTTATAATACATTTGGTTTTTACTTGTTGGTTTATCTGGAATGGTTAAACTAACTAAACCTTGTTTAATAGCAGGATCAAGATATTGCCCTCTTAAGGTTTCTTTAGATTTTATTCCTAATTTTTCCATTATTTCAGTTGCTCTCATTGGTTTACCAGATTCCATAACATCTAACAATTTATTTATATTAATTGTTTCATTTGTAATTGGTAGGTAAGAAGTAGATATTGCTTCATCTAAAGTTTCATCTATCATTTTTAACATAAATTCAATAAATACATTTGAGTTAGCATTTTTATGACAAAGAGTTATTGAATTATAGTATTCATCTTGATATTTATGAATTTTAGATTCAATTGGTAAATATTCAAAAATATCTTTCCATTTATAAAGAATTAAATTTTGCCATAATCTAATTGTTCTACCATTACCATTTGTAAATGGATGAATAAATACAAATTCATAATGGAATATGCTTGATAAAACTAAAGGATGAATTGTATCCTTATTTTCATTTAACCATTCAAATAAATCGTTCATTAATGAATTAACTCTATCTCCTGGTGGACATACAAATATACAATTCCCATTATCATCAAATACATCTTCTGAAGAAGTTCTAAATTCTCCAGATACTTCTTCAACTAAGAAAGTTATAACTCCATGAACCTTTTTTAAGTCATCAATAGAGTATGGATTAATATCTTTTAACATTTCATATGCTTTATAAGCATTTTTAACTTCTTGAATGTCTTTTTGTTTACCAACAACTAATTTACCATTGATAACATCTTTTACTTGTTCTAAACTAAGTGAATTATTTTCAATAGCAACAGAAGAGTGAACTGAATTGATTTTAGTTTGTTTTCTTAAATGTGGTGTTTTATCTAAATTAGTAAAAGAATCTAATTTGCCGATTTTTTCCATAATATTAGAAACTTTTTTTAACATTTCATTTGATATCTCAAATGGTGGAATATATTTATCCATTAAAATCACCTCATTTTGTTATTTATATTATAACATTTTATTAAAAAATATACAACACATCTTGCTTAAATCCTACTTAAGTCTTACTTAAAATTCATAATCATCAGATTTATCTTTTTCATATTTTTTTTACTTAAACTTTTAAAGGAGCTGAGTGAAATTATTCATTTCTACTCGGCTCCTTCTAATTTTTAAAAACATTTTACTTTAATTTTAAATTTAATTTAGCATTTATAGCTTCTTCTGTTTGTGGCATTATAGTATTACCACGTGATGTATAAAATTCATAACTTCTAACATTATAATATTTAGAAGTTATATCATAAACTGTAGTTTTAAATCTAGTCATATCATGTACTATGAATACAAATAGTTTTAAATCGTTTTCTTTTACATATGTCATTAAACTGTCTATTATGAATGCTAATTCAGATGAAATTTTAGTTATATCTTCTACTTGTATGTATGACGATTCAACGAATGTCCCATTAAATTTGTAGTTTTTTAGTCCATTTAGTTTTGCTTCTTCAAGATTATTTAAGTCTGTTAAACATAAACCTGCTTTATATAATCTCTCATAGTCTATATTATATTTTTTACACATCTCTTTTACCCATATAATATCTAATTCATTAGTTTTAGTTGAATGAAACGATGCTGTGTCAATCATTGTAGCTAATATAGCTAATTCAATGTCATGTTTATTAAAGTATTCTTCATATTCTCTACATATTATACAAGAAGTTGAACTTGATAACTCATTTTGATACCATGGTATTTTTAATCCAATTTTATCTGGATGATGGTCTATAACTGCTACAATTATACCGTTCACTTTTCTAATGTGATGATCTACTAATAAGTATTTATATTCTCTTGTTTCTGGTAAATCTTTTTGATAACCATACTCTTTTATATTTAATCCAAAATTACTACATATAGTTAAACTTTCTAAATCTATTTTTTTATCTGGAATTATAAATTCTGCTTTAAAACCTTTTGATAACATTAGTTTTTCTAATAGGTAACCACTTATTATACTATCAACATCAGGATTTTCATGGCCTAGTATAATGTATTTACTTAAGAATTTGTCCATATTTCCTCCTTTTTGAAAGTTATTTTAACATTTTTTTTAATATTAATAAAGAAAAAGTTTTTTATTTAGATAAATATTCATGTAATGATTTTTTGTTATGTAAGTCATTAATAATTCTTGCTAATATGTATGAAATGTCTACTAATTTAAACCATTCACTTTCAATTATATTTTGTGGTATAAATGAGGCATTAGTTGAATATATTTTATTAAAAAGTCCTTTTTTATATGCTTCATTAAAGATTTCTGTTCCTTCTGTAAATAAGGCGAATGTTGCTGCTAAGTAAATATTTTTTGCTCCTCTTTCTCTTAACATTTCACATACTTCTAACATAGAAGATCCACTTGAAATCATGTCGTCAACTACTATTATATTTTTTCCTTCTACTGAAGAACCAATATATGCGTGTTCAATTATTGGATTTTTGCCATTTACTACTTTTGATAAATCTCTTCTTTTATAGAAAGCTCCTACATCACATCTAAGTAAGTCAGCATAGTATCTTGCACGTTCCATAGCACCCATATCTGGGCTTATTACTAGCATATTGTCTATATTTGGGTAATCATTTATAAGAGATTCTAGTATTTGTTTTGTTGGATACACATTATTAAATGAAGTATAAGGTATAGCGTTACAAATACTTGGGTCATGTACATCATATGTAATTATGTTGTTAACTTTTAATCTTTCTAATTCTCTTAGGGAAACTGCACAATCTAAACTTTCTCTTGATTTTCTTTTGTGTTGTCTAGATTCATATAATAAAGGCATTATTACATTTATTTTAGAAGCATGCCCGCTCATTGCTGAAATAACACGTTTTATGTCCTGATAGTGTTCATCTGGTGCCATGTGATTAGTGTATCCGTGCATATTGTAGGTTATATTATAGTTACCTACATCTGCAAGTATAAATATGTCTTTCTCTCTAACTGTATCCTTTATACTTACTTTCCCTTCTCCATTATTAAACCTATCTACTTTTATAGGTAAAATAAAGCTTTCTTTTGAACTCCTTAGTTCTTTAAGATATTCATTAATCTTGTCTCCTAGTTCTTTATGACTTTCAAGCACGATTAATCTTAAATCATTATCCATTTTATACCACCTTTCAATTTATTAATAACATATTAATTTGTTATATTTCAAGTAATTTTATATAGGTTTACATTTTTTGTTATTTTTCAAGTCAGTAATGTATTTTAGTTTGCGTTAAATTTATTAAAGATTTTGAAATATATATTACTAGTTTATCTTATATATTTCTATCTACATTATATGTGTATTTATGACACTTGTTAATGATAAATAATAAAACTTTTTTGAAGTTTTGATTATTATGTAAGTAAAATTGTTTATTAATAATTGTTGTTATTTAATGAGCGTATGTTCTTAATATTTTTATTAACATTGAATAATACTTTCTTATTAAGGCATTATACAATGTTTGTTTCTCTTGAATCTTTTCTACTATAACTCAAATTATGAAAAAACTTTATCAAAGAGAAATTTACTAACGAACGACTCCACCAGTTTCACTATTTTGAACCAGAGTACTATTTAAGTGACCATCAGCATTAGTACCATACACAATGAATACGCCTGCATTGCTATACCACAATATACACGGACTCATTTTATAAAAAATAAATCTAATACTATTTAATTTAATCATATAAAACCATATTTTTATTATATTTTCTTTTTCATATAATAAATCATTATTTTATATTCAATAGCATTTGTTTCTCTTAAATTCTTTCTACTATAATATTAATTATGAAAAAACTTTTTTCTAAAGAGAAATTACTAACGAACGACTCCATAGCCATCAGAGTTAGCAAAAGATAAAGAGCCAAGATTACTAGAACCATATACATAGAACACATGAGCATTGCCATTCCAAAACTCATGCGGACTCATTACTTTTGATTATCAAAATATTATTCATTTTTATTTTATCATAAATAAAATTTAAAAATACTCACTCTATATTATTTTCTAAAAACTATACTAATATTATAAATTAATTGTATTTTCATGTATTATTGAATAATATTTGTTTCTCTTAAATTCTTTCTACTATAATATTAATTATGAAAAAACTTTTTTCTAAAGAGAAATTCTGAACGAACGACTCCAGCAGCAAGATTACTACTATGCCAACCTACTTCGCCAGGACTATTAACACTTATAATGAACATAACCGCACTAGCGTCATTCGAATTATACGGACTCATTATAACTTGAATAAATATCTTTCGTTTTTCAATATTTTTATTTGTTTTCATTAAATACTAAAATAGAATTACTAACTTAATTTTTCCTCTGAAAACCTAGAATAATAATATTTATTTCTTAAAGTTTTTCTACTAGAATATAATTATTAAAAAACTTATCAAAGAGAAATTTTGGACGAACGACTCCACGAGTATCATGAACACCAGCGCCACTCAAGTAACCAGGAAAGCTAGAAGCATGCACAATGAAAATTGTTTCACGCAAACCATAGCCCCAATCATCATAAAAATACGGACTCATTAATTTTTTAATATTATCCAGTTACAATTTATTAACTATTACTTTATTATAAAATATTCTAAATAATACTAATTTTATAATATTTTAAATTTTCAGCTAAACGCTTTGAATAATATTTGTTTCTCTATAATTTTTCCTACTATAACATTTATTATGAAAAAATTTTATTAAAGAGAAATTACTAAGACGAACCACTCCACGAGTATCATGAACACCAGCGCCACTCAAGTAACCAGGAAAGCTAGAAGCATGCACAACGAACGCGTGCACGTAGTAAGAGCTACCAATCTGTCCTAAGCCATGCGGACTCATTATACATGATTTAATTAATACTATTTAAATTAAATCTTATAAAATCACATTCTTATTAAACTTTCTTTTTCATACTAATTTAATTATGCAATCTACTTATTACTTAAAAATATTTAATAGTATTTGTTTCTCTTAAATTTTTTCTACTATAATATTAATTATGAAAAAACTTTATTAAAGAGAAATTTCGGACGAACGACTCCAGCAGAATCAAAAATTCTAGCTATACTCATATTTCCAGAATTAAGAGAGCCTAACACATCAAACATGATCGCATTTCAATGCTTAAATACTACTATATTAATCAAATAATTTAATTAACATTTATTCATAGCAATAAAAACAAGATGATACAATCATAAAACTTTCAAATATTTTACTAATTTTATTTATATTTTTGCTTTTTTATAATACTTTGAATAATGTTTGTTTCTCTTAAATTTTTTCTACTATAATATTAATTATGAAAAAACTTTATCAAAGAGAAATTACTAGGACGAACAACTCCTTCAGCATGCTGAACACCTGCCCAACCCAAGTGGCCAGAAAAACGAGTACCCTCTGCAATGAATACGCGCGCTACCATAACCACTGTCCCACTCGAAGTAATACGGACTCATAAACATTTTTTAATAAAATATTTCCGTTTTTATTTTATTGTAAACGATTAAAAAAAACTAATTTGTATATTATTTTCTAGAAATCATACTAATATTATAAATCAATCGTATTTAATTATGTTTCATTGAATAATATTTGTTTCTCTTAAATCTTTTCCACTATAATATTAATTATGAAAAAATTTTTCTAAAGAGAAATTACTAGAACGAACGACTCCATCAGTAACACGGACATGCGCACTACTCAAGTAGCCAGAACCATACGAATCCCACACCATGAACACACTTACATACCCAACGCTGGTGGTCCAATAAAAATCAAACGGACTCATATTCAATTTTACTATAATATCATCTTAGCTATAATTTTATAATACTTTCAAAAATTATATTAATATTATAAATTGTTTGTATTAAATAATTAATATAGTTGAGAATGGCATTTATTTTTCTTAAACTTTTTCTTCTATAAAATATTATGAAAATTTTTTAAGAGAAATTACTGGGACGAACGACTCCATTAAGGTTGCCAACATGGGCACTAAAGAACTGGACAAAAACATCAGAACCTCGCACCATGAACACACCAACCCACTGATAACGATTATCTAATCCCCACGGACTCATATATTTTTTACAATATTATTATTTAGTTAAAATATTTATTATATAAAATTTTCTAATTTATACTAATCTTATTAATAATTTTAAGTTCAAAACTTTCTAATAATATTTGTTTCTCTTAAACTTTTTCTACTATAACCTTCGTTATGAAAAAATTATTTTAAGAGAAATTACTAACGAACGACTCCATTATATGCGTTGACACTCATATGACTTAAGTGGCCAGGATTAGTAGAACCAAGCACATCGAACACCCGCACGTAACCATTAATCAATTCATGCGGACTCATTTATTCTTTTATTTTTAAAGAGAAATTTCTGATGAACAACTCCATTACCGTGAATACTCCAATTGCCCAAACGGCCAGGGTAAGTAGTGTACAGAATAAATAACTGCACGCCATCACTCCAATAACACGGACTCACTTTATTAATTCATAATATTATCCATTTATAGCTTATACTAACAATAAATTTATTATAAAACTTTCTTAATAATACTAATCTTATAATATTCTAATTTTCTAACTACAACTTTGGATAATATTTGTTTCTCTTAAACTTTTTCTACTATAAACTAAATTATGAAAAAATTTTATTGAAGAGAAATTTCTGGACGAACGACTCCATTACCATCAACACTACCCCAACTCATATGACCAGGATTAGAGCCATATACACCGAACATAAATGCTCTACTACTAAAATGAGTCGGACTCATAAAAATTTTACTATAATATCATCCTAATATATAAATATCATTTATTAATAAAGAATTTATAATTATTTACTAAATCTTAATCATAAATAATATAATTTTTAGTCATTATGACATAAATAATATTTGTTTCTCTATAAATTTTTTCTACTATAATTTACATTATGAAAAATTAAAATAAGAGAAATTACCGAGACGAACGACTCCACTAACATCTTGAACACCAGCATAACTCAAGTGGCCAGAATAAGTAGAAGCATGCACATTGAACATGACTGCGTAAGTGCCATTCCAACTCCACGGACTCATAATAACTTTACACAATATTATCCATATATAGCTTATATTAGTAATTAATCTATTATAAAACTTTCTTAATAATACTAATTTTATAATATTCTTAAATTTTTAGTTATAAACCTTTGGATAATATTTGTTTCTCTTAAATCTTTTCCACTATAACTTTTCATTACGAAATAACTTTTATTACAGAGAAATTACTAGGACGAACGACTCCATTGACATTGCCGACGAACGAATCGGTCGAGCGGCCAGGATAATCAGAACCAGACACAAAGAAGACGCGTGCGATGTAAGAACTGCCACTCCAAACGAAGTCAAGCGGACTCATATAAATAATTTCTAATATTATCCATTTTTATTTTATCAAATTACAATTAAAAATAACACTAATTTTATAATATTTTTTAAAGTTAATACTAATATTATAGATTAGTGAAATTTAATATTTAGTCATGTGACAATGGATAATATTGTTTCTCTAAAATCTTTTTCCACTATAAACTATATTATGAAAAGATTTTATTAAAGAGAAATTACTGACGAACGACTCCACGAGTATCTTGAACTCCCGCGTTACTCAAGTAGCCAGGACCAGTAGACCCCCACACAACGAACACGATTGCAGTAGAGCCATTCCAATCCAACGGACTCATTATTTTTTAATACTATCCATAAATATTTTGTCAAAATTAAATAAAAAAGTCTATATCTATATTACATAATAAAAGAATGACTTTTGTCATTCTCTAAAATTTGGTGAAGAACTTTTTATTCTTCAATATCTTCTAGTTCTTCTAAATCTTCTGTTTCAAATTCTTCCTCTTCTTCAGATTCCTCAATATCATTAGGTTTTATACCTTGAGCTTCTACAACTTCTGCGTTTTTATCTTCAGTCATAAATGTCTCTTCTAAAACTTCACTTGGATCATCGTCTAAAAATTCCTTTTCTAATATGTATTCTATATTAGAATATTCTTTTATACCAGTTCCAGCAGGAATAAGTTTACCTAATATTACATTTTCTTTTAATCCTTTTAATGGATCAACTTTACCTTTAACAGCAGCATCTGTTAAGATTCTTGTTGTTTCTTGGAATGATGCAGCACTTAAGAATGAATCAGTTTCAAGACTTGCTTTTGTTATACCAAGCAATACAGCTTTACCAGAGGCAGGAATTTTACCTTCTAATATGATTGGTTTATTCTTCTCAGTAAAGTCTCTTAATGAAACAGCAGTTCCTTCAACAAACTCAGTATCTCCAGCATCAACTATCTTGATTTTAGAAATCATACGTTTTACAACTGTTTCAATATGTTTATCTGAAACATCAACACCTTGTCCTTTATACACTTTTTGTATTTCTCTTAGAATATATTCTTGTGTAGTTATAGGATCTGTAACAGCAAGTAATTCTTTAGGACTAATACTTCCTTCAGTTAATGGGTCACCTGCTTCTACTTCCATTCCTTTTTCTACTCTAAGTTTTGCATTGTATAAAGTAATATGTTCTCTCACTTCTACATCATTAGTAATATAGATTTTCCATTTTCCTTTGTCCTCTAATATTTTTGTTACTTTACCATTTATTTCAGCTATTGTCGCTTTAACTTTTGGAGTTCTTGCTTCAAATAATTCTTCTACACGTGGTAAACCTTGTGTAATATCATCTGCACCAGCAACACCACCAGTATGGAATGTACGCATTGTAAGTTGGGTACCAGGTTCACCTATTGATTGAGCGGCCATTATCCCAACAGCCTCGCCAACTTCTACAACATTTCCTGTTGCAAGATTGCGTCCATAACATTTTTGGCAAAGTCCATTATGTGTCTTACAAGTAAGTACACTTCTTATTTCTATTTTCTTTATTCCAGCAGAAACTATTTTCTTAGCTATATGCTCAGTAATAAGTTCTCCCTTATCAATGATTAGTTCTTTAGTTTCTGGATTAAGAATTTTTTGATTTGTGAATCTTCCTATAATTCTTTCTTCAAAACTCTCAAGTACACTTCCTGATTTATCATCCATAAATGCACTTACTGAAAGTCCTTGTATTGTTCCACAGTCTTCTTCTTTTATAATTAAATCTTGTACAACGTCAACTAGTCTACGAGTTAGATATCCAGCATCTGCTGTTTTTAAAGCTGTATCAGCTGTTCCTTTACGTGATCCGTGACTTGATAAGAAGAATTCTTGAACGTCTAACCCTTCCTTAAATGATGCTTCTATAGGTATTTCTACTTCTTCACCATCTGGTTTAGCCATTATTCCACGCATACCACTAAGTTGTCCAAGTTGAGACGCATTACCTCTCGCTTTAGATGTAAATATCATTGCTAATGGGTTAGTATCTTTCACACTAGCCATTTCATCCATAACTGCTTTTTGAACTTCTTTAGTAGCATTTAACCATAAATCTACGACTTTTCTATGTCTTTCTTCATCAGTTATAAGTCCACGATTATATTGTTTATTTATTTTTGAAACAGTATCTTTTGTTTCATTAATGATTACTTGTTTTTTATCACTTACTGGGATATCAGATAGACTAAATGTAATACCACTTACTGTACTATATTTAAATCCTAAATTTTTAAGTTTATCAAGCATCATTGATGTCTCAGTAGTTTTAAATCTTTTAAATATTTGAGCGATTAATGTTTCTAAGTCATTTTTAACAAATCCACGATTAGGTTCCATAGCTTGAACAGCTTCAAATAAGTTAGTTCCTTTTTCTAAAAAGTATTTATCTGGAGTTAATCCTTCAAAATTTTCTTTACTTGGTTCATTAACATATGGATAAGCATCAGGTAAAATTTCATTAAATATAATTTTACCAGGTGTTGTTACTAAATATTTATCTAGAACACTATCTGCCCAGATTTTATGAGTAAAACTTTTAGCTGGTATACATACACGAGTATGTAGAGTTATATTTCTTCTTTCATAGTCCATTAATGCTTCGTTAGCATTTTTATATGCTTTTCCTTCGTTTTCTAATCCTGGAATTTCAAGAGTTAAATAATAATTTCCTAAGACCATATCTTGTCCTGGTGTTACTATTGGACTTCCATCTTTCGGACTTAGAATGTTATTAGCACCTAACATTAAAAGTCTTGCTTCACTTTGACTTTCTTCTGAAAGTGGTACGTGAACTGCCATCTGGTCTCCATCGAAGTCTGCATTAAATGCAGTACAAACTAGAGGGTGTAATCTAAGTGCTTTTCCACCTACTAATTTTGGTTCAAATGCTTGAATACCTAGTCTGTGTAGAGTTGGAGCACGGTTTAATAGTACTGGATGTTCTTGTATTACATCTTCAACTATATCCCAAACTCTTTCGTCTTGAGCATCTATCATTTTTTTTGCACCTTTTATATTATGTGCTAGTTCTCTTGAGACTAATTCATGTATTACATGTGGTTTAAATAATTCTAATGCCATTTCTTTTGGTATTCCACATTCATACATTTTTAATGTAGGTCCTACTGCAATAACACTACGACCTGAATAGTCAACACGTTTTCCAAGTAAGTTTTGACGGAAACGACCTTGTTTTCCTTTTAACATACTAGATAAACTCTTAAGTGGTCTATTACCTACACCTTGTACACTTCTTCCACGTCTACCATTATCTATTAAAGCGTCAACCGCTTCTTGTAACATACGTTTTTCGTTTTGTACAATTATTGTTGGAGCGCCTAGTTCAATTAGTTTTTTTAAACGATTATTTCTATTTATTATTCTTCTATACAAATCGTTTAAGTCACTAGTTGCAAAACGTCCGCCTGGAAGCTGTATCATTGGCCTTAATTCTGGTGGAATTACTGGTAATACATCAAGTATCATCCATTCTGGTCTATTTCCACTATCTAAGAAATTTTGTAGACAGTCTACTCTTTTTACTAAACGAAGTTTCTTTTGTCCTTGGGATGCTTCTATTTCTTTTTTAAGAATTTCTACTTCACGTTCAAGATTCACTTCACTAAGTAACTTTTTAATAGCTTCTGCACCCATTCCAACAGTAAATTGATTGCCATATTTTTCATAATATGCACGGTATTCTTTATCTGAT
The DNA here is from genome assembly GCA_947650795.1 of uncultured Bacillota bacterium. Lineage (GTDB taxonomy): Bacteria > Bacillota_I > Bacilli_A > RF39 > UBA660 > MGBC139354. The sequence continues at coordinate 27,499 of CANSWR010000012.1, forward strand.
AGTGTTTGTTTTTTCTCAAGTGGTGCAATTCCTGGATCAAGTACTACATAACTTACAAAGTAAATTACTTCTTCAATGTCTCTTGGAGACATATCTAATACTAATCCTATTTTTGGTGGTACACCTTTTGTATACCAGATGTGCGCTACTGGAGTTGCAAGTTCAATATGCCCCATACGCTCACGACGTACTTTAGAACGAGTAACCTCAACTCCACATCTATCACACACAACATTTTTATATCTTAATCTTTTGTATTTACCACAAGCACATTCAAAGTCCTTAGTAGGTCCAAATATTTTTTCACAGAATAGTCCGTCTCTTTCTGGACGAAGAGTTCTATAGTTAATTGTTTCAGGTTTTTTTACCTCTCCATAACTCCAAGAACGAATTTTCTCTGGCGAAGCAATTCCAATACGAATTCCTTCAAACATATTAACTTCCATCATTATTCGTTCGCCTCCTCATCTTCAAAAATCTCATCTTCATTATATTCTAAATCATCAAGTGAATCATATGAATCTTCTTCGTCACTATCTTCTGCAAAGTATTCTTCATCACTTATTTCTGGATCTAATGTTGGCTCTGGAATTATTTCTTTGCCATCTTTATTAATATCTACTTCTTCTATTGTAACAGGTATATCTTCTTCATCTTCTTCTTTTTCAAGTTCTTTTAACTCTTTTATTCCATCTTTTGTCATTATAGATATATCTAATCCTAATGCTTGGAATTCTTTTATTAGAACTCTAAATGATTCTGGCACACCTGCTTGATCAACTGGTTTTCCTTTTACAAGTTGTTCATATACTTTTACACGGCCTAGCACATCATCAGATTTAATAGTAAGTACTTCTTGAAGTACATGTGCTGCTCCATATGCATATAATGCCCAAACTTCCATTTCTCCAAATCTTTGTCCACCAAATTGTGCTTTACCTCCTAAAGGTTGTTGTGTTACTAAGCTATAAGGTCCTGTTGAACGAGCATGCATTTTATCATCAACCATGTGGTTAAGTTTTATCATATACATGACACCAACGTTTACGCGTTTATCAAATCTTTCACCAGTTCTACCATTATATAACCATGTTTTATAGTCAGGAGATAATCCTGCTTCTTGTGTCATATTTTGAATGTCTTCTTCTGTCGCACTATCAAATACTGGTGTAGCAATGTGAACTCCTAATGTTTTAGCTGCCATTCCTAAGTGAACTTCTAATATTTGTCCTAAGTTCATACGAGATGGAACACCAAGTGGATTTAAGCAAATATCTACTGTTCTTCCGTCTGGTAGATAAGGCATATCTTCTTCTGGAAGCACAATACTTACTACACCTTTATTACCGTGACGACCACTCATTTTATCTCCAACTTGCATTTTTCTTTTCTTTACTAAGTAAATTCTTATTATTTTTATAACACCTGCTGATAATTCATCACTATTTTCTTTAGTAAATACTTGAATATCATGGACTATACCGCTTGATCCGTGAGGTACTCTTAATGATGTATCTCTCACTTCACGTGTTTTCTCTCCAAATATAGCATGTAATAATTTTTCTTCACTTGATAATTCTTGTACACCTTTTGGTGTTATTTTACCTACTAAAATATCATTTTCTTTTACTTCTGTACCTATTCTTATGATACCTTCTTCATTTAGGTTTTTACGAGCTTCTTCACTAACATTTGGAATATCTCTAGTAAATTCTTCTGGTCCAAGTTTAGTATCTCTAGCTTCAACTTCTAGCATCTCAATATGTACCGAAGTAAGTACATCATCTCTGACTAGTCTCTCATTTAGTACAACTGCGTCTTCATAGTTGTATCCGTTATAAGTCATGAAAGCTACTGTAAGATTTTTACCTAAAGCTATTTCTCCACCATTTGTACTTGGTCCGTCTGCTATTATTGTACCTGCTTTAACACTTTGACCTTGTTTTACTATTGGTCTTTGAGTATAGCAAGTTTCAGCATTACTTCTTTGATAGCTTATTAGCTCATATTCTTGTTTACCTTTACTATTTTTAATTACTATTCTTTTAGAGTCAACATAGTCTACTATTCCATCTTCTTTTGCTTTTACAACTGCTCCACTATCTAATGCTGCATAGTATTCTACACCAGTACCTACTATAGGTGCTTCTGTTTTTAACAACGGTACAGCTTGACGTTGCATGTTAGCTCCCATTAGGGCACGGTTTGCATCATCGTGTTCTAGGAATGGTATCATACTTGTTGTTATACTTACTATTTGAGATGGGGAAACATCACTATAATTTACTTTTAGTTTTGATACCATTAAGTTATCTCTATTAAATCTAACAGGAACTTCTTCATCTGCTATTTCGTTTTTATCATTAACTTCTATAGTTGCAGGACATATATAATAGTTTTCCTCTTCATCTGCAGTCATATATATAATTTCGTCTGTTAGTTTTCCTTCTATAACTTTTCTATATGGAGTCATTATAAATCCATATTCATTTAATTTTGCAAATCCTGCTAAACTTGTAATAAGTCCTATATTTTGTCCTTCTGGTGTTTCTACTGGACAAATTCTTCCATAATGTGATGAGTTAACGTCACGAACTTCCATACCAGCACGATCACGAGAAAGTCCTCCTGGCCCAAGGGCAGATAATTTACGTTTATCATAAAGTTCAGCTAAAGGATTTATCTGATCCATGAATTTTGACAACTGACTGCTTCCAAAGAATTCTTTTAATGCTGCTGTTACAGGACGGATGTTAATCAAACTTTTTGGTGTAACTGTATCTATGTCTTGAGTAGTCATTCTTTCACGAATTACTCTTTCCATTCTTGCTATACCAACTCTAAATTGGTTTTGAATTAATTCTCCACCTTGTCTTACACGTCTATTAGCTAAATGGTCTATTTCATCATAGTTTCCTACTCCGTAATGTAAATTAATATAGTATGAAATTGAAGCGTATATATCACTAATTGTTAATCTTTTAATGTCTATTGTTTGATCATTACCTATAACTTTTACTAATTTTTCGCTTCCATCATTAGCATAAACTAATACTTCTTGGACTTTATTATATGTGTCTAATTCTTCATTTATCTTTACTTCATGAACTCCATACCCAGATTCAAATATTGGTGTTAAGCTTTCCAATATCTCTTTTGTTACAAGAGTTCCTTTTGCAAATTTTACTTCGCCATCAACTACAATATCTTCACCTAAACGGTTATTTAATAGTCTGTCTAAAACATTAAGTTTTTTATTAAATTTGTAACGTCCAACTTTAGCTAAATCATATCTAAATTTATCAAAAAATCTAGTGATTAATTGATTTTTAGATGAATCTAATGTTGCTGGTTCTCCTGGTCTTAATTTTTCATATATTTCAATTAATGCTTGATCTGTGTTGTTTGTACTATCTTTTTCTATAGTATTAACTATGTATTCATCTTCTCCAAATACTTGTATTATTGACTCATCAGTTGATAACCCTAACGCTCTTAAAAATGTTGTTATTGGGACTTTTCTAGTTCTGTCTATTCTGACATAGAAAACACCTCTTGCGTCTAGTTCATATTCTAGCCAAGTTCCTTTACTAGGTATTACTTCACTTGTAATTATGTTACGTCCATTTTTATCTATTTCACGTTTGAAATAAATACTAGGCGAACGCACTAATTGACAGTTAATTACTCTTTCTACTCCATTAACTATAAATGAAGCATTTTCTGTCATTAAAGGTATATCTCCTAAAAAAACATCTTGTTCTTTTACTTCTCCAGTTTCGTTAATAAATAATCTTGTCTTTACTTTTAATGGTGCTGCATATGTTACACGTCTTTCTCTAGCTTCGGTAACAGTATATCTTGGTGTTTCTAAAATATACTCACCAAATTCTAATGATGTACTTCCACTAAAACTATCTACTGGTGAAATATCATCAAATACTTCTCTTATTCCAATATCCAAAAATTCTTGAAATGAATCTTTTTGCACTTCAAGTAAGTTTGATAATTCAAACTTGTTTTTTAATTTTGAGAAATTTCTTCTTTCTCTATGGTCTCCAAATTTTTCTACTTTGTAAGCCAAATTAGTCACCCCAATCCCTTAGATTTATTAGTCACATCAAACTGTAATAAATTACATGTATGCAATATATAATGTTAGCAAAGATTTTTAAATAAGTCAATTCATTTTAGCTTTAAAAATATAAAAACCTTTACTTTTATTTAACTCACTAACTTTGTAGTATTTTATTAACTCCTTAGCAATACTTTTTGCTCCTTGGTCTTTTCTAATTACAAACCAAAGTTCCCCATCTGGGTTTAAATGTTCTTTAGCGTTTATCAATATTTCTAACACTTTTGATTTTCCAGCTCTGATTGGTGGATTAGTTATTATAACGTCATAACTCTCACTAATGTTCTCATATGTATCACTAAGTAATGCCGTAGCTTTTACTTTGTTTTGTTCGATGTTTCTTTTAGTTAAATGTATAGCACGTTTATTTACATCTATCATAGTTACTAAACTGTCTGTTATTTTAGATATAACAATTCCTATATATCCATAACCACATCCTACATCCAAAACTTTTATTCCTTTTTTTGCATTATTTAAGTATTCTTTTATTAATGCTTGTGAACCAAAATCAATTTTATTTTTTGAAAATACTCCTAAGTCAGAATAAAAAATAAAGGAAGTGTTTAAAACAGAATATTCTATTTTTCTTATTTCACTTTTTAAGTCATCGTTATTAGTAAAATAATGTTCCATTTTATCACTTCCTTTATATACGCGAAAAAGCCTTTTGTTATGAAAGGCCTTATATTCACTTATTTCAATTCAACTGTTGCGCCAGCTTCTTCAAGTTTAGCTTTGATTTCATTAGCTTCATCTGCTGATACGTTTTCTTTAACGTTACCGCCATTGTCAGCTAAATCTTTTGCTTCTTTTAATCCTAATCCTGTAATTTCTCTAACCACTTTAATTACTTGTAGTTTAGCAGAACCAGCATCTTTAAGAATTACAGTTTTAGTACTGTCTCCTTCATCAGCAGCAGTGCCTGCTACTGGAGCTGCAGCAACTGCAACTGCACTTGGATCTACTCCAAATTCTTCTTTCATCATATCAACTAATTCTTTTACTTCAAGAATAGTTTTTTCTTTAATTGCTTCAATAATATCTTTATTTTCTATTTTTGCCATTATTCATTTCCTCCCTTTTCTAATTTTTCGGCATATAGGTTAAGCGCGATGCTTACGTTTTTAACATGTTCAATAAGTCCACCTGCAAACATTGTAAGAAGTCCTTCGTAACTTGGTATGCTTGCATATTCATTGATTGTTTCTTTAGATGCAAAGGCACCATCAATGTATCCAGCTTTTATAGATAGGTTATCATTCTTTTTAGCGATTTCACTAACTATTTTAATAGGTTCTATGATATCTCCACTAAATATGTAGGCATTAGGACCTGTCATGAACTCGTCAAGTTCTATTCCTTTATTTTTAAGTGCTAAGTTAGCTAGTCTGTTTTTGTAAACTTTTAAGTCACTACCAGATTTTTTTAAATCTCTTCTTAATCCTGATAATTCAGCAACACTCATTCCTCTATATTCAACAAGTAAAAGCGTTTTTGATTTATCTAATTTTGATTCGATTTCACTTACAACACTTTTTTTAAGGTTTAGATTTTTTTCACTTGCCATGATTTTCCTCCTTTTTAAATTAATAAATAAAGTTTTCCGTACAAGGAAAACTTTAAATGAAATTTTCCTCGGTAGGATTTACTAATTACCTACTGTCTACGGCTAACTAATGAATGTATTTTACTACATTTTATTTAATTTGTAAATACTTTTAGTTAAATGATGTTAAGTCTAATTTAACTCCAGGACCCATTGTGCTAGAAATTGTTATGTTTTTAACAAATGTTCCTTTAACACCACTTGGCTTATTTTTAATTACTTCATTAACAAAAGCAACTAAATTTTCTTCAAGTTTCTTATTATCAAATGAAACTTTACCAATGATAGCATGTATATTACCATAACTGTCAGTTCTGTATTCGATCATACCTTTTTTTATGTTTTCTATAGCTAATGCTACATTAGTTGTAACAGTTCCGCTTTTAGGGTTAGGCATTAGACCTTTAGGTCCTAAAACTTTACCTATTTTTCCTAGAGCAACCATCATTTCTGGTGTAGAAACTATTACATCGAAATCAAACCAGTTTTCTTTACTAATTTTCTCAATCATTTCTTCAGCACCAACATAATCAGCACCTGCTTTTTTTGCTTCTTCTGCCATAGTTTTAGTTATAACTAATATTCTTTTAGTTTTACCTGTTCCATGAGGAAGAGTAAAAGAACTTCTAACTTGTTGATCAGATTTAGTTGCATTAACGTTTAAGTTAAATGCTACTTCTACTGTTTCATCAAATTTTCTTTTTGAAAGAGATTTTACTAGTTCGATCGCTTCTTTAGGTGTATATGATTTTGTTTTATCTACACTTTTTGAAGCTTCCACATAAGCACGTCCATGACGTTTCATACTTTATCCCTCCTTTATGTGGTATTTGGATTAATTACTCGCATTTTTTATTTTTTATTCTTCTGTTTCTTTGTTATCTTGTTCTGTTGTTTCTACTTCAGGCATATCAGCATCGGCCATAGATTTAGCTTCTGCTTCCATTTCTGTAAGTTCTGCATCTAATTTTGCTGCTTCTGCTTCAGCATATTGAGCTTCTTCTGCTTGTTCAGCAAGTTCTTTGTCATTTAAACCTTTAACAGCAATTCCCATATTTCTAGCAGTACCAGCTATTTGTCTCATAGCTGCTTCTAAATCATCAGTATTTAAGTCTGGTAATTTAGTTTCTGCTATTTCTTTTAATTGGTCTTTAGAAATAGACGCAACTACTTCATTAGCGCCTTTAACTCCGCCTTTATTAACTCCTGCAGCTTTAAGTAAAAGCGATGGAGTTGGTGGAGTCTTTAAAACAAAATCAAAACTTCTATCTTCATATACAGATACTTCACATGGGATTATATCTCCCATTTTATCTCTAGTAGCGTCATTGTATCTTGTACAAAATTCTTGTAAATTGATTCCTAAAGGTCCAAATATTGTTCCTACTGGTGGAGCTGGTGTTGCTTTTCCTGCAGGAATTTGAATTTTAACTATTTTAGTAACTTTCTTTGCCACAAAAAACACCTCCTATAAAATTTATTAGTATGTTTTCAGCGAGTGGTTATAATGATAATCCAATTCTCTCCCACTAATTTAGTTACATAATAAATATATAACTCTGAAAGGTATTTTAGCACAAAAACTCCTATTATTCAAGGAGTTTTGTCATTATTAATCAATGATTACATATTATTTTATAAATTGAGTGTCTTTTTATAAAAATATTCACTATAAATTTTTGTTTTTTTATTATAATTATTTTTCTAGTGCGTTTATT
>CANSWR010000013.1 GCA_947650795.1 uncultured Bacillota bacterium
GATCTACCAACTCCTTCCAAAGTTTTTTCTTTTGGTTTATTAGGATTATAGGTTACAATTCCATATTTTGTATCAATATCATCTTTAGTAATAGGTGATTTAGTTGAACTTTTATTAGAGGATATTGGTAATATTCTTATAATCTTTTCATCTTTTTTAGGGATAAATTCTCCAATAATATTGCCAGTTTCTTCATCAACTTTCTCATATATTTGATAAAATTTAGTTTTATAATATTCATTTAATCTATCTAAATATTCTTGTACTTGGCTATCAGTTATCTTGCCAGTACCTAAAATAAATTCTTCTTTGCCATTTATTTCTACTGGCACAAGTACATCTAAAATGCCTTGTTCTGGTAATTTTAGTACCATATCTATAAAACTTCTTCTAAAGTTAATTTTCTCTACATGAAGTTCATTATTACTGTCTTTGGTTATAATAACTGATTCTACTAATTTAGAAATAAATTCTTGTTTTTCTTCTTTAGATTTGCTTGCCCAAGCGGTTTTAACAACACTATTTAAAGTATCAAGCCTAATCATTGTTTCTCGTTCAATATCACGATCTGCCATTAATTGTTGAGGACTAAAAGTCATATTATCTAAATCAAGATTTTCATTTTTCTTTTGTTCTAAAATTTCTAATTTTTCTTCAATTAGTTTATAATCTTCTAAAAAATTTTCTATTTCAACAATGCCACTCATATATGCTTTTTTAATACGTTCTTTTTGTTTTTCTAGGGTGTTAATCTCTTTATCTATGTCATTAGTTTTTGTTGATTTATGGTCTGCTAAAACAGGCAAGAAATACTTTTTAACTGCCATATCATACTCAACCATATCATAAGTTTGATAATAATTCTTCAATTTTATCTTCACGATAGTTAATGTGACACTTCTCACAAGTATAATACATATACTTTCTTTTTTTACCACCAGAACCTTTACATTTCATAATTCTGTGGCAACTAGGACACTCTAATTTTTGAAAGAATAGATAAACTCTATTTCTAGTATAAGTTCTTTGATTCTTTTCTTTTTGATGTTGGCATTCTTCCCATACTGCTCTTGATATAATAGGTTCAACAACATTCATATAAACAACTGGCTTAATGTTTTCATTTTTAGCAATTCTTTTATATTGTTCATAATCGCCCATATAAAGTTTGTTATCAATAATCTTTTGAATAGTTGTATCTTTCCATTTATTTGGTTTTAAAAGTTCTTCTTCATTAAAAATATTAGATATTTGTTGATAACTTTTACCCTCTAAATACATCTTAAATATTCTTTCAATTACTGGTTTAGTAGCTTCATCAATAATTGTTTTCTTATTTCCATCTTTCTTATAGCCAAGTGCCAAAACTCCTGGTAAATGTCCTGATTTAATGGCTCCATTTAAGCCGAACTTTGTTCTTTCTGATACGATTTCAATTTCTAATTGTGATAATACTGTAAGCATTCTAACAAAGAATCTACCATTAGCAGTAGAGGTATTAACATCATCTCTATCACATACTAGGAAACAGTTGTATTGTTCAAGTACAGATATAAGTTCTTCTAAGTCTCTAACACTTCTTGTGACTCTATCTAATTTATAAGCAACAATATAGTTGATTTTACCTTTCTTCATATCAGATAACATTTCTTGAAATGCAGGTCTATGTTCCATATCTTTTGCACTTATTCCTGCATCCTCATAGATTTTAAATACTTCATATCCTTTAAAAGAACATAATTGTAATAATTTTTCTTTTTGTTCTCCTAAAGAAAATCCTTCTCGTGCTTGATCTTCTGTTGAAACTCTTACGGAACACATATACCGTATTATTTTAAAACACTAGATATAATCAATTTTGATTACAAAATAAATACCAATATCACTATTGGTACACAGTTAGAATCAAAAAATAATGAAATAAATTTCATTAGCCAAACTCTTTGAGTTTGGTTTTCTTTAGTTTATAATATAAATATGATAATAAATGAGTTCAACACACAAAAAGATTTATTCGATTTTTATCCCAAAGATAAATATTTTAAACTTCGAGATATTTTCAATGATTATTGGGATGATTTTTTAGTCTTTGCTGTTAATAGAAATCTTACTATTAGACCAATTGTTAAACATGAGGTTGAAAAAATGATGATTTGTAAAACTCCCTATCTTGGTTACTCTTTCTATCATTGTCCTCATTGTGATAATCATATTCATGTTTATAACACTTGCAAATCTAGATTTTGTAACTCTTGTGGTGTTAAATATGCTAAAGCTCGTTCTTTAGCTATTGAATCTAAACTTATTAATTGTAATCACAGACATCTTGTCTTCACTATTTCAGATATCCTTTGGCCTTTATTTCTTGAGAAAAGATCTCGTCTCAATTTTATGTTTGATGCTGTAAATTTGACCTTATCTTCTTGGTTTAAAGAAATGTATAAAAAAGAAAAATATAAACCTGGCTTTATTCTAACTCTCCATACATTTGGTAGAGATGATAAATGGAATGTTCATATTCATTGTTTATATTCAGAAATTGCTCTAGGTAATAACTCTTCTAAAAAATTTGACTTTATTCCTTTTGATATGCTTCGTAAACGTTTTCAAAAAATTCTTTTGGATTTATTAGAAAAAGACATTGGTAAAGAAAAATTTAGACCTATTAAAAATAAAGTATATTACAAATCTTATAATGGTTTTTATGTAAGAGCTAAAAAGAATGAATTTCCTAATTCTAGAAAAGCTATTTCTTATATTTTAAGATATTGTGGTAGACCTTGCTTTGCAGAATATCGTATAATAGATATAGACGACGAGGATTATATATCTTTTTGGTACCAAAGACATGAAGATGATAAATTCGTTGTAGAAAAAATTCACATATTTGAATTTATTGCTAGAATCATTAGACATATTCCAGAAAAAGGTTTTAAAACTATTAGATATTATGGTATCTATGCTTCAAAATCTCATAAACTTTATAATACTTGTAGATTGCTAATAGATAAAGCTAAAGTACCATTTTATAAATCTTTACTTAAATGGAGAAATTTCATTTATACTACTTTTAAACATGATCCTTTAAAATGTCCTAATTGTGATTCTACTATGACTTTTGAATATGCTTTTACTTAAAGGAGTCAATATGCAAAGTAAAAAACCAAAAGAAATCGAATTTATTTGTACAAGATGCAAAACTATAGAAAGGATACCTACTGAAATTGTAGAAATGTTAGACAGAGCAGATCAAATAGGAGTTGATACTTCTGTCCCTCCAAGATTTGATTGTGAGAAATGTCCAGGTAAAATGGAGCCAATTCATTATGTAGGAGTTAATGGTAAAGTTTACAAATATAAAGAAAAATAAATTCAATCTAATGATTGGGTATGTTTTCACATACCCAATTTTTATTTTACAAACATATTTTCGTCAATTCTCTCATAGGATGAAATTTCCTATAAGACAAGAAAAAGTCCATATTGATAAATTAGATATAACTTTATCATTAGGACTTTAAATAGCATATTTCAAATTTAAACAATAATTGTTGAATAAAGATAGCTTAACAACGCGAGCTATCTTTTTGTATATTTCTTTAAATAATCTGTCCATTCTGGAACTTTTTCTTCATCAAATAAATGATATAAAAAGTCTACAATAATTTGATGCCTATTTTTAGCTTCTTCTTTTCCAGATTCTGTTAACATTAGATCTTTAAGTTTTAATATTTTTTCAAACAAATGGCAAACACTACTATCAGCACATTTACTTGTATATTTTTCTGCTGTCATATCTTCAATTGGAAATATATTTTTATTGAAAAATGGTTTTCCATTCTTCATACTATAAGTATAAACCCTGATGATTCCATTAGCACCTAACGCATCGCACATATCTGCATCGGATACAATTTTTCCTTCAAGTGTTGTTGGAATACAACCTTTTAATCTTTTACTATAACCAATGTTATTAAGCGCAAAACAAACCTGTTCTTGTGTACTTTCATCTACATTGCATTCTCTCATAATTCTTTTAGCATTTGTTAAATTTTCAGCATTATCCATACCAAATAATTTATAATCATCTACATCATGAAGTAATGCAATTAGAGATACAATAATTTCATTTCCAGCTTCTTTTTCTGCAAATTTTAAAGATAAGTCTAAAACTCTATTTATATGTTCCATTCCATGACCAGAATTATCCTTATTCAATAGTTCATTTACTTTTTCTTTAACTTGTTCTATCATCATCTAACCTCCTTAAAGCCATTTCGACTCCATAACCAAAGCGGTGTATGAATATCAATAGGCTTATATTTTGTATCTTTCAACAATTCTTGCCACTTATCTATAACAATCTGTTGTACATTGCTCGAATTAAACTCCTCATCTGTAATTAAACCTAGTTTGTGTGTTGCTTTGCACACATGAGTATCTGGAGCAACAGTTAAATTTTCAACATCTTTATACCTTTTATCAGTATATTGATAAATTACATATAACCAATAATTGCATATCTTTGTTCCAGATAAATATGGGAATTTCTTTTTATTATCTTTTTGTATAAAATTTCTAATCTTATCTACATTGTTATCTAGTATATTAAATAAATTTCTTATATCACCATCAAATAATTCTATAAAAGTATTACAAAGCGATAACCAAATTTCAGTTTGTTTTTGCTTTTGTAACGCAACTTTATATTTAGTTAAGGCATACTGTACTTCTTCAAATGATTTTTCTAGACATATTTTAGGATTAAAAACAAATCTTGTTTCAGAATCTTCATAAGTTTTTAATGCATTCTCCCAAAGCGTGTAAGAATTTCTTTGATAATTTAATGACATTGGTAAAGTAAAATATAAATAATTCTCTAAACTTTCTTTTTCAAAATGTGGATTAGCATCTTCAGGCATTACTTCACCACCAAGTTCTCCGTTTTTATACATTATCATAAGTTTATCGACTTTGTTTAATATTTCATTTTTATTCATTGCTACCACCACCTATATTATACTATAAAAATGTCATTTTTTCCCATTCAATTTAAGTAATCCAAAAATATCTAGGTTATATAATGATTTGAAACAAATCTAAGTATTTAGTCATATAACTATGCTATAAATAAGAAAAAACTGATTTTTGATTCGACATTTTTTCCAACAAAATATCAGACATTTTATCCTTATTGACTATAAATATTTAAGTGATACAATATAGTAGAATATGAAATGATTGTATCTCAAGGTGCTATTTTTAATGTAAGTAGTGCTTTTTTCATATTCAAATATCTACATCTTCATCAGTAATTTTCTTCAAAAGTATGGTCATACTTACGGCCATAAAATTGTTAAAAATTCTAAAAATTATGGCTGAAAATTTGATAAAATCACATTAAAAAATCGTGTACATTTGTTAAACACCTTTTGGAAAGTCTTTATTTATAAGGGTTTTAGAAAATAGTAAAGTTAACGATTGTATAACAAATCTCTCAAATGTAAACACTTGTGTTTTCTAAAGCACCTTATGAAATAAGGGAAAACTAGCCACTGGCTAGTTGTTTGTAAACAGGTTTATCCTGCTTTTCTTTTGTTGTGATTATTTTAGAAAAAGTGAGTTTTTAATGGCCATAAGTATGACTATTATTTTTCCTATTTTTATAATTTTGATAGCTATTGTTTAGTTATCTTTTTTTGTTTGTAGGGCTGTATAAAATAAACAAGTGCGTTATAATTTTTTTTAAGATATTTTAAAGAAAGTTGGTGCATAACTATGATATGAATTGTTTAAGAATTTAAAGGGGGAATATAAATGCCAGAAAGAAGTGATAAAAAATTAGAACATTTAAAATCTTATGTAGTAGAAATTGCTATGTTAGAATTTATCAAAGATAATAATTTAATTGATAATAAAGAATACAAAAAAATTAAAAATAAAATCGAAAATGAATATGCAAAATATAACAGATTAAACAATTCAGAATATAGTTTTGCATGATAAAAAATATTTGAAATATGCTATTATTCAACAATTATGGAAAGGAATAAATGAATAATAAAAATGTTGAAGTAATAGCACCAACTTCTAAAACAATGTGCTTAAAGAAAACTTTAGAAACAAAGCTAATCAAGGCTTGTGCTTATTGTAGAGTTTCCACAGATAACGAAGATCAGAAAACAAGTTATGATTCACAACGAATCCATTATAAAAATATGATTGAAGAAAATTCTGATTGGGTATTTGTAGGAATCTATGCTGATGAAGGTATCACTGGTACACAGACTAAAAATAGAGAACAATTTAATCAAATGATGAATGATGCTTTAAATGGTAAAATTGATTTGATACTAGCGAAGTCTTATCAAGATTTGCTCGCAATACAGTTGATACTTTAAATTGTGTAAGGTTACTTCGTGAACATAATGTAGATGTATTTTTTGAAAAAGAAAATATCCATACTCTAGGTTTATCCAATGAATTGTTTTTAACTTTATATAGTGCTTTTGCCCAAGCAGAAAGTGAATCAATATCTGAAAATGTAAAAGCTGGTGTAAGAATGAAAATGAAACGTGGAGAATTGGTTGGTAAGTATGCACCTTTTGGATATTTATATGACAAAGAAAAAGATATAATAATACCTGATGAAAGTAAGAAAGATATCGTTACTTATATTTTTGAAGAATACTCAAAAGGTGTAGGTTTCAGAACAATAGCTCTTAATCTTAACAGTTTAGGAATACCTAGTCCATCTAATTTAAAATGGTGCCATGCGTCAGTACGAAGAATTATTGTAAATGAAAAATATGTGGGAGATTTAAAAACTGGTAAATATTATACTGAAAATGTTTTAACTCATAAGAAAAAAGTTAATTATGGTGAGAAAGAACAATACTTTACTTCTAATCATCACGAACCGATTATCTCTCGTGAACTATGGGATAAATGCCAAGAAATACTAACTATCAGAAGTAAAATCATTAAACCAGATGGTAATAGAGATAAGTTTAGTAGGAAATATCCTTTTAGTAGTAAAATCTTTTGTGGAATATGTGGAGAAAGGTTTATCAGACGTTCTTATAAAATCAGAAGTAATGGAAAAGAAGTTGCTTATTGGATATGTAGAAGTCATAGAAATAAAATTGAATGCTCAAATTTGATACACTATAAACAAGAAGAATTAGAAGATATATTTGTAATTGCTTATAACAAATTGTTTGAAAATAGTAATAAATACATCAACTCATTTATGAAAAAAGTAAATGAAGTCATCAGTGAAAATCAAGATTATAATAATCAAAAGAAGATAAAAGAAGAAATATCAAAACTTGAAAATAAGTTATCTAATTTGATTGATTTACAACTTGATGGCTCTATTTCAAAAGAGATTTTAAATCAGAAAAATCAAGAGATTTCGAATAAAATCAAAGAGTACGAGCAACAACTAAAAGATAACGAAAATATAGAGATAACTAGAAAACAAAAACTAGAACAAATTGATAAAATCTCTAATACTCTAAAACAATACAAAGGTCTTACTAAATTCAATGAAGAAGTATTTAATAGTATTGTTGATAAAATTATTATTGGAGAAAAGTCAAAAAATGGAGAAGAATTTTTTTACAAGATTAAATTCATTTTAAAAACTGGAGAATTAGTGAGTGAAAATCTACCGAATGGAAAATTAGATATTGGCACAAGCTTTGGTAAATATGGCTTTACAATCACAAAGCGAGAGTTAGAGGAAAAAGAAGATAATGTGTCTGCCTATGTATTACAACGGCACACGAATATAAACTGCTGCGATACTCCTTTCATTATCCATAATTATCATTCTCCTTTCTCATTTTTGAATAGTGAAAGGCACCAAAAAAGGTGTCACATAACAAGGACACCTAGAATATATTGATTAATTTACACGACAAAATAAATCAATATAATAGGAGTATATAAACTCTCCAATTAATGCCTTGCTATGTACTCTGATAATTCAGACAATGGGATTTTATTCTTTAGATTCCCTATGTAAAAATGTTTTTCTTCATTGAAGAATAAGTATAACTTATCGTCAATAATAACTTTGTGTGACTCCACATATGCGATATTCGTGTGTTCCACAATTCGTAAGCAACCCTCTATAATCTGATAGGATCGATTACTAAATTTGCAAGACCAATTAATTTTGACTTTGAGTTCATCACTCATATTGATTTTCTTTTTTACGATATTAATCATATCACATCACACCTTTCTTGACTAGACTCTTTTAGTCGACAAAAAAATCAATCATATTTCAGATTGATTTAATCATTAACGTCACTTGGTGTGACGATTTTAACTTTTGGAGCGCTTGAAGAAGATATTTACAACTTTTCACTCATAACGATTTGATACATAAAATATCAATCTCTAATAATATTTTAGCATAAAATCATAAAATTTGCATTTATAATATTGTCTTTTTATAAATATTTGTGTAAAATAAATGATATTAATTAAGGAGGTTTTGATTAATGAAAAATTCAATTTTAGCATTTATTTCCAGATATGTTGCAGATAATATGGATTGGTTTATCCAAAAATACTCAAGTGATTCATCATTATTAAAAAGTTTTTTATATGATTCAATGTCTGCTCGAAAGAATGATGAGGACAGAAAACTAGCAGATTTATTATATGAACAGTTATTAAAAGTGCCAGAAGAAAGAAGAAAAAAAACAGCAGAGTTATTAATTAATGATGCATTGAATTATATGTCTAACACATCAAAAAACTATTTTGCGGCAGTAATAGATGTTAATAGTAATTGTAATTTAAGTTGTGATAATTGTGCTAATTCAATGATTAATTGTAGTGAAAATATAAATTGGAGCTTAGAACAAATAAATGCAGTCGTAGAATCTCTAAAACCTTATACGAAATTAATATTTGTATCTGGCGGTGAACCCTATATGAATCCTAATTTAATAGAGGCAATAGAAATGAATCCTGATGTAGAATTTGTTACTTTTACAAATGGGAGTATGTTAAAGCAATATGAAAATGCTGTAGAAAGAGATTTGAAAAATTTATTTGTAATGGTTAGCATCGATGGTGATGAAAGTTATCATGATTATAAAAGAGGCAATGGGGTTTATCAAAATGCTTTAAATGCTGTTAGATATTTTAGAGAACATGGATATTTATGTAGAATATCAAGTGTTGTAGAAGAAAAAAATATAGATCAACTTTTTTCAGAACAATATATTGACTTTGTTAGAGGTCTAGATGCTTCTGCTTTATATTTCTTAAAAGATGCACATAATGGAAATGAAGAATTTAATCAGCATTATATTAAGTTATCAGAAACTTTACAGAATACTTTATTTGGAACTTTCCCTGTATTTAATATGCCTTATTGTGAAAAAACTTTATCAAAAGATAAATGCTGTTTTGCGGGAAGACAATGGTTTAGAGTTAATGCAAATTTTGAAGTTACTACTTGCCCATTTTCAAATCAGACATATGGAAACATACAAAATGAACATCCAAAGGAATTAGTAAAAAAATTAAAGAATAATGAAGAACCACCAAAATCTGGATGTTGGTCTTAAAAAGATGATAAAGAGAGTTAATACTAGATATCATCTTTTTCTATTATCGATTTAGTTTTATCATTTGTATTTTTGTTATCTTGAAGAAGATTGAAATCTTCATTATCTAAAGCCCCATGTTCATATAATTCTTTAGCAAATTCCATATATTTTTCCTTATCTTTATTTCTATAAATTCTATCCATAAGAAATTTAACAAGATTGTAAATTAAATTTTTAAGATGTTCTAAAGATGATTTTAATAAACTATTTTCTTCTTTTAAATCATTGATTTTTTCATCTTTAGATGTAATTTTATCTTTTAAACTATCAACCTCAGAATTAAGTTCTTCATTGTTTTTTAATAATAAACTAATTCGATCACGATTGTTAAGAAGCTCGCTTTCTACTTCTTTTAAAGTGACTGATAATTCTTGAATGCTTTCATATTCAATAATAGTTTTATCTAATAAATCAATAAAAACAATTGCTTTATCTCTATTAACGACATCTAAAACTAATTGGTTTTTAATTAAACCTTTAGCCTTTAAATTTTCAAGCATTTCTCTAATTTCTTTTGTACTATTTTTTAAATTATCAGTTTTGTCTTTTGCTTTATTTAAATTTAAGGTGTTTTGATATATTTCAAGAGATTTTTTCATCTTTTGATAGTTTTCCATTTCTGATATATGGTAATCTCTATTTCGACCTTTTAATTTAGGTTTTAACTTATAATTAGTGTGATATTCTTTATTAAAAGACTCCATACATTGTATTCTTATTTTGTCTTGAATTTTTGTTAATGTTTCTTTAGTAAAGACATCAGATTTTCCAACTTGTTTAGACATACCATATTTGTTTTTGAATTTGATTGGAACACCAATTATAAGTTGGCTCTGCCGACTTAGTAGTGTGTTACTATAATGGAATTATAGTTTTTTAAATCGAACTAGTCACATACAAGTTAATGAAAATCCAATGAAAATATACCATTTCGATTACAATATTAAGATTTTACTATCTATATTCAAAATGTTTTTTTAACATCATTTTTTTAAAGTTATTATTAATTGGAATATCAGGGAAGTATAATTTAAAATCTATTTCTTCATCCTCATCTTTATCTTCTATCATTTTTATTATATAACTATATATTTCATAAAAACTATTTAGTGGTCTATAATGATTTTCAGAAGTTGCTGTTTCCTCTATTTCTACAGTTTCTTCCAAATTGATTAATGTATCTGGATTTTCTATATTTTGCCCACAAATAATACATCTATAATTTTTTTCATATTCTCTATCTACAAAGAATAGCACTGGATGAGTACAACTTATGCTCTTTATTTGATGTAGATTATTAGCTTGATAATGTAGATGTTCTGATAACTTTCCATAATGTAACTCAAGTTCTTTTAAATGTTCGTTAGAAGGTTTTAGTATAGTTCCATCATGACAAATATACGGCTTCATTGCTATATTAAGATGTTTACTATCCTCCAAACTTTTCTGATAGTTTAATAATACAATAATCTCTCTTTTTCATAATATTTCCCCTTTCAAAAAGTGATTACTATTATATACTATTTTACTCAAAAGTCAAGCAAGTCTGTGTTTAAAACCTCATAAAACATAGTTACCTATAAATATAAATTATCTTTATCTATATCGTTATAAATTTCATTATTATTCTTCAAATAACTCATCTTCTTTTGTAGTATTTTCTGCTATTTCGTAAATATCATTAGAATTGAAATCTTGATTATCATAATATTCTTTTATTTCAGTTGTAGTGGCGTCTTTTGTAGGTTCATTACCAATTGTAGTAGTTTTCTGAAAAACTTCTTTATAACCTCTAAAATAGTATCTATATAGGTTCTTAATTTATTATTTTCTTGTAAAAGATTACTATTTCTAGTTTTTAATGATTTTATTTCTCTTCGGTATTTTTGATTATCTTTTTCTAAAGAATTATAACTATCTGTATAATTATTTATTTCATTAAATACTTCATTTATTTTTGGTTGTAATTCCATAACTTTTTTAGATTCATTTATGACTTTATGCATAGTATCAAAAGTATCTTTTTCTACAACTATATGTTTCTTATCAAAAGGAATAGTTTTAGTAGTTTCCATTTGCTTATCAAACTCATTCATAATTTTATCAAGTCTATCATTTCTAGTATTCAAGTTTTGTTCTAGTTTCCTATTTATCTTTTTATAATCATTAATTTTAATATGCTTTCTATCACTACCTTTGATTCCTCTTTCTAAATCATAGCCTTTATCAGTTAATCGCTTATGATATTTGTCTTGTAATTCAGATAAGTGCATTTTATCTCTAATATATTGTTTTTTAGAAATAGTGTATCTTTCTGTATTAGTTCTTTTATCTAATTTTTTAACAAGTGGTACAACAACACAATGAATATGTGGCGTCTTTTCATCTAAATGGATAACACTATGCAAAATTTGTTCTTTTTTATAATCTAAATCTTCATAAACAAAATCCATACAAGTATTAGCCCAATCAATTATATCTTCTTTTGTCATATCTTTAAAAAATTCATTTGTAGCAGTAAATAATAACTCATCAGCAACAACATTTTTAGACTTATCTATCATTTGATTAAAAGTTCTTTTTCTATCATCTCTCTCAGTTTTCATTCTCTCATTGTGTTCCTTTTCATAATCTTTTACAATCAATTTAAAACCTTTAACATATTTATCTGCTAAAGGTACTAATTCGATATTATCTTTACTTAATTCAACCTTAATATTAGGATTAAAATTATAAAATTTTTTATCTCTTTTATTGTGTGATCCTATCTGTGCTAAATCATTTAAAGTATAGATAGGTTCACTTCTAAATATTGCATAATTTAAATTCATATATCAAACTTCCAATCTTTAAATTTATACAAAATTAAAAAGATATGATTTTACTCATACCTTTGCAACTTATTCAAAACTAATTTTATATTTTTACTATTTATAAATCTTTATATCAATAATTTTTAAGAACACAACTATTTTTATTTATTTTATTACTGATACAACTATTTTCAAATTTTCATCATCTACTTTTTCATTTTTTATAGATTCTATTTTTATATTATAATCTTTAATAATTCCTTTAAAATAAAGTAAATCATGAATTTTATTATTGTGTGTCATTTGGTATACACTAGGTTCGATTTATCAATCTTTCTAATACTACCATTAATAAATGTAGGTTTAGTTTTACAAAACTGACAGATAAACTCTAATCTTTGCTTTAAACTTTCTTCCATCTCAATTTCTTGTTTAATAATATTAATCATAAACACCATCCTTCCTTTAGGATGATTTCTTTGCAACAACAAAAAAACCAATCTTTCGATTGATTTCTATATATCAATGTTCGAAAAGTTCGAACAGATTCGTCAATGGAGCAAACGACGGGAATCGAACCCGCATCCCAGCCTTGGCAAGGCCGTATACTAACCATTGTACTACGTCTGCACAAGAATATAATAACATATATTCCTAATAAAAATCAATTATTTCTCAAAAATTTTATAAACAAACAACGAATTCACACACATAAGAAACAATCCAACTACAACATGTAGCGAATTATATTCATATTGAAACACTTGATAAAGCACACTAATCACTGATGCCAACACAAACCCTATAATAACATAATATGTTTCATTATGATACTTTTTTAACATGTACTCAATAATTTTAGCTATAACAACTATACCAATTACTATGCCTAAAACAAAAGGAAGCAAAATTAAAATATTAGTAGATAAATTATTAAACGCAGTAATCTCATTAACAAGATTTAAAATAGGTTCATAATATCCTATCAGCATCAAAGTAAAAGATCCACTTATACCTGGTACTACCATTGTCCCAGATGCTAGCATCCCAACCAAGAAAAGTAAAATATAATTTAAAATTCCCATACTATCAAAAGATACACTATTACTCCCCTTATCAATAAATAACATTCCACCTACAATAATCACACCAATAAGCATAAGAAAACATTCCTTAACACCTATATTCTTACTGACACTTTTAAATAATTTTGGAATACCACCAAGAATTAATCCTAAGAAAATAAGCATAGTTGCAATAGGTGCCTTATCAAGTCCAAACTTTATTATCCTAGCGCATATAGCAACAGAAAAGACCACTCCAAGTCCTATTGGAAGCAAATACATAAAATACTTTTTAAAATTTTTAACTCCCTTATAAAAATTACCTGCAGCTTCAATAAGTTCTTCATAGATCCCCATCAAAACAGCTAAAGTTCCACCACTTACACCTGGTATAATAAATGATATACCAAGAACTATACCCTTTACAAATAAAGTCAACTTATCTTTCATATTTTATCTCCTCTTACAATAACTCTTTAATTTTAACATAATTTATAAACATTAGCAAACACACTATTCCCAAAATCATACCAGCAAATATATCAGTAAAAAAATGTACACCAAGATAAAGCCTAGAAAAAGGCACTAAAAATATAATAATTATCAAAATAATGTTAATAACTCTTTTTATATTCACATTCTTAACAAACTTACTAACAACATAAATCAAAAAACCATAAAAAACAATCGAACACATTGTATGACCGCTAGGAAAAGAAAAATCTATAGGTTTTTCTATCAGCATAATAAGTGGTCTACTACGTCTAAATATATTTTTAAATAACACACTAAAAATATATGCAATTAATAAATTAATAAACATACAATATCCAATTTTTTTATTAGAAACAACTAAAAACACTACAATTAAAAAACTAACAAAAAACAATACTCCACCCAAATTAGTAATTACTTTCATAAACTGTGTTAAACCATCATTAACTATATTCTCACTTACAGTTTTAATAAACCAATCATCTATAAGAACTATAAAATCGTGAAAAACAAAAGAAATACCAAAGAATATCAATCCTAATATAACTAATGCAAAAATATAAATCTTAGACTTAACAATAAAATCAATTATCATATAAACTCCTAAATAAACAAAGTTACTAACATCAAAACTATCCCTAAAATCATCCCAGCATTTCTATAACTTTTATTCTGAGTATTAATCATATTAGGTAAAAATTCATTTATAGCTATATATAAAACCATTCCAAAAGTAAAAGTAAGAAGTACACCAAAAATCAAATTTTTCAAAAGAAAATCACTAAACATGTATGCAACTAAGGCCCCAACTAAATATGAACCTCCTATTAAACTTATAAAAATTATTGTTTTAAATTTAGAATGATCTTTATAATAAGTACTTGAAAGAGTAAAACCTAAAGGAATATTATGAAGTCCTATTCCAATAGTAAGCATAAAAGCAATCTGATAATCAAGAAGTGCAGTACTATAAATAGTCATACCTTCAAGTAAATTATGAACTAATAAAAATATACATGTAATGATTGAAATATGATTGTAATGTCCTTCTTCATCTCCCTCATCATGTTCATTGTGATGTCCTCCTATCTTATCAAGAAAATAAACTAATACAAATCCTAAAAATGTTACACCAACCATCATAAGAATACTTACTATAATTTCATACTCTTCTCTAAAAAACTCATAAGCTTCAGGCAAAAGGTGAAAAAATCCTAACATAATTAAAACAGAAAAACCTAAAGAAACACTAAAACTAACTATTTTTTTATTATTTCCAGTAGTAAAAACAATAAGTGTGCCAACCAATAAAAATAAAACTGAAATAATACTTAAAACAAAAATAATTAACAAATTCACATCATCACCTCTTAATCAAACTTAAAAACTTTTACTCTCGCTTAAATATCCATATACTCTCTATATTTAGGCAAATCTCCCTTTTTTATACCACTTATACTAGATTTAACTTGAAAAATGCCTGGAAATTGATTACCTTCTATAACCGAAACACCTGTTGGAGTAATAACAACATCCCATCCAACATACCTAATAGAAGGCACAACTTGTGCTAACTCCTTAACAAAAGAATTTATTTTATTATAATGAGGAATTTTAAAACCTTCAATCTTCACTCCACTCTTTGGATGCTTCTTAAAAATTGTTCCTTTTTCATCAATCGCAGGCACAAAAACTTCTCCCTTATCATTAACAAAAGTATACATACCACCAGCACTAAAATTATCAACATTTCCTCCATTTCCTATTTTCAAAATAACATTTAAAATATGAACTTTATTTTTATCATCTAAAAATGTTACAATTCTTAAACTATTAACACTTTCACTATAAAGCTTAGAAAGACTTTCATGTTGAACAATATAATCTTCCACCAAGAACTGTTCTTTCTTCATAATAGAATTATAAATCTTCAAAATATTATATTCATTTTTTAATTTAGAACTATCTATCTCTATAACCTCTACACCTTTTCCACCACACAAATCAAGAGGTTTAACTACAATTTTAGACTTACCATTTATAAATTCCTTAAATTCCTTAAAAGATGTACTCCTTAAATCTATAAAATCTCTACCCAAAAATTCCTTAAATAAATTATTAAACTTTATCTTATCATTTAATTTATCAAAATCCTCTTTTTTATTATACTTGCCAACTATATCACTATTTATTTTACCAGTAACATAAGTAGCCCTTTCCTCACTATTTAAAAGATAAAACTCAAATTCAAAATAATCCATGTATCCACTTCCATATTTAATCGCACATCTAGCCATGTCAAAAAGAATATAAAAAGTAGATTTATTAATTTTTCTAGCTATCTCTTTTGCTTTATTATAAAACTCTTTATACCTTAAAGTTTTTAACTTTTTTAATATATATTTAATCTTTCTCATTTATTCACCTACTACATAAAATTATAGTTTAAAACAAGAAAAAAGTAAACCTCCTAAAGATTTACTTTTCATAATCAAAGTCAAATTAACTTAAAGATTTAGTTACAGCTTTACCATAAGTAGCTATATAATTTTCTGCGTCTGCTACTGATAAACAAATCATAGCATTACTTGGAATATTATCATCAAAAGCAAAATCATAACCTTCTACACTTAAGTCTGTACTAATAGCATAAACCTTCGTAGCTAGACCTGTATTTTTATCAACATATTCTTTTTGTAAAATACAGAATAATCTTCCAGCATAAGTTGTAGATGCCCATGTTAGTGCTTCTGCCTTACTCAAAATATTAATAGTTGTTTGAGGTCCTACAGGATCTGTAGTAATAGCATTAACATTATTATCTAACTTAGGGAAATATAACTTCTCAGTAGTAACAGTTGTACTAGCAACATGATACATAGCATCCATATATTCAACACTTGTTCCTATTTGCTTAGTTTTAGATACATTATTAATATTTACTT
This sequence comes from uncultured Bacillota bacterium, assembly GCA_947650795.1. Taxonomy (GTDB): domain Bacteria; phylum Bacillota_I; class Bacilli_A; order RF39; family UBA660; genus MGBC139354. Next base: position 16,956 of record CANSWR010000013.1, read on the forward strand.
GTTTCCATCCATTACCAGGAGCTTTCTCACTAAGTGCCACCATAGTTCCAGAAGTAACTTTTTTCTCAAATACTTTAATTTTTCCTTTACTATCATTAATCATTGTAACAGCTGTATCTTTATTAACAAGCATATTATTATCATTATTACCTATATAAACTACTTCACTCATAACCCCATCATGATTAACATCAACATAACCATATCCAACTGAAGTATAAAGTGGATCACTTACAGGTAAGAAAAATCTTGATAAATCAACCTCTTTTAATATAAATTCTCCTAACTCAATTGAAGAAGCTACTAACTCTTCACTAGTTATAACATTAGTATCTGCAACTCTTGTCCATCCTTCAACACTAGTTTTATCACTTAAAGCGTATACAAAGTTATATCTTTCTTCTTCTGGTGTAAAGCCCTCTACATAATTAGGACTTTGAACAACCTTTGAATAAAAATAAACTTTATCAGTATTATAACTTTTCTTAGCTAATTCTACTGCATCATTTTTAAGTAAATATTCATTATCTACTTTATTGTTTAAATAAACATAAACTGGTACGTTATTTACAACTACATTATAAATTCCTTTCATATGACATATTTCTACTAAATCCATATTAGCTGCATCTGCTTCTGTAATTACAACTACATCATCATCTTTAGCTTGAGCCTCATTCTTTAATCCTGTTGTAATACCTAAAGCCAAACTTGTAGCAAGCAAACTAGACATAATTCTCTTATTTAATTTTTCCATAAAAACCTCCTATGCATAAATAGTAACTCTTTTTGTACGAAAAGTCAAGAAAAAAAGTATAAAAACGGACAATATTTTCTACTTAAGTCAAGCATTTATCACTTTTTTATATTCTTAATAACAAATTGTTATTGATTAGATAATATTTGCAATTGTTTCTTTTCTTCCTCTAATTTATTTCTTTCATCATCTACTAAATTTTTAGGTGCTTTACTTAAAAAACCTTGATTATTAAGTAACCCTTCTCTTTTAGCTATACTAGCTTTCAAACTCTCAATCTGTTTTTCTCTTAAAATCTTATCTTCTTCTGTTTCTTGCTTCTCATAAAAAACTACTGCACTAAATCTTCCAAAAGAAACATTAAAACTTGGTTTATCTATCTTCTCATTAATAACAAATTCATCAAGTTTCAACATCTTTCTAATTAAAGCATATTCTTGATTACCTTCCAAAAGAACATTATAATCTTTAAAAATATTATTTTCTTGTTTAAAGTTTCTAAATGCTTTAATAAAACCTATAGTTTCTTCCATTAATTCTTCTTCACTTTCAAAATTAAAATCTTTATTAATATTTGCATAGTTACTAACCATAATACAAACACCATCGTTTACAGGTAACATATCATAAATTTCATCAGTAACAAAAGGCATAAATGGATGTAACAATTTTAAAATAACACCAATAACATAACATAAAGTACTCTTAGTTGTAGCCTCTGTTAAACTAAATTTACTCATTTCAATATATGAATCACAAAAGTCATCCCAAACAAATGAATAAATAGCATTTCCTGCATTATTAAATTCATACTTATCCATAGATTTAATAACATCAGAAATTACCTTATTTAATTTACTTAAAATCCATTTATCTTGAGATTTTAAATTACTAAAATCATATTCTTTCAAATCTTCTATATTCATAAGACAAAATCTACTAGCATTCCAAAGCTTATTAATAAAATTCCATGTAGATTTCACTTTTTCCTCATCATATCTCAAATCTTGACCCATCGCACTACTAGTAGAAAGGAAAAACCTAAGAGCATCGCACCCATACTTATCAATTTCATCCATAGGGTCTACTCCATTACCCAAGCTTTTAGACATTTTAAGTCCATTCTTATCTCTAATTAATCCATGAATAAGACAATCTTTAAATGGTCTTTTATCCGTAAAATGAAGTCCTTGAAAAGTCATTCTATTAACCCAAAAAGGAATAATATCATAACCTGTCACTAATACATTATTAGGATAATATCTTTCCAACAATTCAGTATTTGATGGCCAACCTAAAGTGCTAAAAGGCCAAAGGGCACTGCTAAACCAAGTATCTAAAACATCAGAATCTTGAACCCAACCTTCTTCTTTAGGAGCTTCCATACCTACATAAATTTGATCATCTTTATACCAAGCAGGAATTCTATGACCCCACCATAACTGCCTCGAAATACACCAATCATAAGTAATTTCCATCCAATGATTCATTATCTTTTCAAATCTTTCAGGTACAAAATTAACTTTAGTATCTTTATTATTCTGATTTTCCAAAACCCTATCAGCTAAAGGCCTCATTTTAACAAACCATTGCTTAGAAAGATAAGGTTCAATCATAACATTAGTTCTTTCAGAATGACCTACAGAATGAGTTATCTCTTCAATTTTTATTAATAAATTTTCTTTTTCTAACTCTTCAATCAAATTATTCCTACAAACAAATCTGTCTTGACCTTCATATTTACCTGCATTAACATTCATAGTACCATCAGGATTTATTACCATTACCCTATCTAAATTATGTCTATTCCCAACTTCGAAATCATTAGGATCATGAGCAGGCGTAATTTTAACCACACCCGTTCCAAACTCTGGATCTGCATGTTCATCTCCTACTATAGGAATTAATTTATTAACTATAGGTAAAATAACATTTTTTCCAATCAAATGACTATATCTTTCATCAGAAGGATTAACTGCAACAGCTGTATCTCCAAATAAAGTCTCTGGCCTAGTAGTTGCGACTTCTAAATAATCATTACTATCTTCTAAAAAATACTTTATATAGTAAAATGCACCTGGAACATCTTTATAAATTACTTCTTCATTTGAAAGTGCTGTCATAGCTTCTGGATCCCAATTAATTATCCTCTCGCCTCTATAAATAAGTCCTTCATTATATAATGTAACAAATACATGCTTTACAGCTTCACTCAAACCTTCATCTAAAGTAAACCTTTCTTTAGTATAATCTAAACTTAAGCCCAATTTTGCCCACTGCTTTCTAATACTCTCAGAATATTCCTTTTTCCAATCCCAAGCATATTTAAGCCATTCTTCTCTATCCATTTCACGAGGTTTAAAACCCATATCTTTTAACTTCGCATCAACTTTCGCTTGAGTAGCAATACCAGCATGATCCATTCCAGGAACCCACAAAGTATCATAACCTTGCATTCTCTTATACCTTATTATAATATCTTGTAAAGTAGTATCCCAAGCATGACCTAAATGAAGTTTCCCCGTAACATTTGGTGGTGGAATAACTATAGAATATGGTTTCTTATTTATATCACCACTTTCAAAATATTTATTCTCTAACCATTTCTCATATTTTCCTTCTTCAACTAACTTATGATTATATTTTGTCTCCAACATTCTTATCCATCTCCTTATTTACATTTATCTATAACAAAATCTGTAAGACTTTCTAAAACCTCATTTCTATTAAATGAAGTATCAACATACATGACACCATATTTTTTACAATCCTATTCAAATATCTTACTATTATTTATCCAATTTTCAGCATGAACTAATAATTCTTCATCGCTTCTACTACAAGTCCAATCATCTTTTCTTTCATATTTCCTATAATTCTCTAATGCTTCATACTTAGAAATTTTCCCATATCCTAAAAATAAAATAAAAATTTTCTGAATTTCTAACAGCTTGATTTTTAAAATAAGACGAACAAAACCTTACAAAGTCTTCTCTCATACCATCTGATCCATAGGTATCAATCTTATTTTGAGGAAGTTCAAATTGAAAAGCATGTATAATTGAATCACCATTAATAATATGATATCTAGTATAAATATTATTAATCATCTTAGCAAGTGTGGATTTACCAGCACAAGAAGCACCTAAAATAACTATATTTTTAATAATCACATCTCCTAAATAAAAAAGAGAATTCATCCAAAGGACGAAATCTCGTGGTACCACCTTAATTTAATAGAAACAAATCTATTCTCTAATATTTAACGCATAAAATACGGTTTAACTTACTGTAATTCAGAAAAACAACTCCTAAGCTACTTTCTAAAGTATCATTAATTAGTTTCCACCGACCACTAACTCTCTTTCTAATAAATACCTTATACTCCTCTTAATCCCTGTCTTTAAAAACATTATATCATAAAAACTTAAAAAATTGTAAACAAAAATAACATATTTCAAAAAACATGTTATTTAATACTCTATTTTTAACCTAAACCATTAGATTATCTAGTCAATTTAGGACCATCTACAACTTCATTAGAGCACTCATCCGTATCTGATTTTAATGACAATCTTGTCAATTCATTAATCAAGGAATCAGCATTTTCACTTGATTTCTTAATAAATTCGGTTTTATCCTTTTTTTCAAATTTAGTACCATCCAAATTATAAATAATTCCATTTTGCATATAAGTGTTATTTTCCATTTCCATAACTTCACTACAAAACAAATATAAAATATCTTTATTATTAGAAAAAGTCTCCCTTCTCCTTTGTATGTCCATAATATAAATGATTATAATTACTTAAATTTTTAAATACTTGATTGCCATAATTCCAAAACAATAAATTAATAATTTGATGAGATTTATCTCTATCACTTAAATCATCTCTATATTCAGAATTTATAACTACTTTTTCTATTTCATTTTGATTATATCCGCTAACAGTTAAAACTCCTTTATAAGCATTCCAAAATGGGTCTCTATCTTCAACATAAGAGCCATATACAATTTTTGCAAAGACTAAACCGTCTCCTTTTTTCTCATAACTGTAAAATTTCTTGGACATCTTTCTGACAAAGCTGAAACTATACTATCAGCACTAATATCATTTCCTTGATATGCAATAAATATTTGGCCACTCTTTTCACTGTATTCCATTTTTCTAAACTCCTTACATTTCTCAAAGTTAATTACTTTATGAAAACATTGCAATTAATAATAAAATATCTTTAGCTTTTTGGGTGCTAATCCTAACTTAAAAGTATCTCAGTAAACAAATTAATAAAATTCCTGTTAATTTGTTTTATTTATAATTTTCCATCCTCTCTTTATTATTCCATAAGTATTTTTTCTCTAACTAATAAAATAAAAAGTGCACATAGGCACTAAAATAATTCACACATACGTTACTTATTTAAAATAATATCCACAGGTCTAATCTTAACAATTCTATTAATTGATCCCACAGTAATCAATAACGAAATCGCAATCATAAAAACAAATATAATAATTGCTATAAAAGGATTAAGCATTATTCCATTTAATTTGAAATATAAATCATCAAATAGTACATAATTTAAAACTTTACAAGTAACTATCCACATAATAACACCAAAAATAGAAGAAATTATAGCAATTATAACAGTTTGAATTCCATAAATTTTAAGAATATCAAAATTTTTGGCGCCTAGAGCTTTTAAAATACCTATTTCTTTTTTAGAATCAGAAATACTTATCCCAACAAAATTAGAAAAAAGTAGTAATGCAAAAATCATAAAAATTAAACAAATCGCAACTATAAACCATTCTGTTTCATAATAAAACATCATAACTTCAAATAAATCACTTTCATGATCAACTGTATAGGTATAAAAAGTCCCAAATTTTTCATCAGCTTTAAATTGACGTTTAAACATTATTTTGGAAAATACATTTTTTAAATTAGACTTATTATCTTCATAAACTAAAATGGAATTAATATCTTTAGTTTTAGGTGTAAAATTATCTAAATAATTAACACTTATAAAACTATTTTCCATATTAGTAAGCCCTACTATCTTGAGTTTTTCTTCTGTTTTTTCATATTTATCATATAAAATAATTTCTTTATTTAGAAAATTATCTTCAAAGTATTTTTTAGAAAACTCATTCATTACATCATTATAAGTTCTATCTTTATTATTTTCAAAATATTCATAAAAGCTATTTTTAAATGATAAACCATTACTAAAAGAATTATAAGATAAAACTATCTCCCCTTTATTTAATTTTCTCTTAACACGTTTCCCTTCTATCATAACATCAATCTCATTATCAGATAATTTTAAATTATCAAACGTCATACCTACGCCCAAAATATAAGTACTATTTAAAAATGCCTCTTCTTTATTATCTTCATAAACCAAATTAGAAACAAAATCTTTAGTATAAATATAATTACCTTTAGACGAATAATTTTTAATAAAATATTGTATCAAATCATTTTCATCATCAAATGCCTCATTTCTTCTTGCTTCAACATATAAACTATCATCATCATCTACTATACCTACTATCTTTACCTTACTATTACCTAAATTAAAATACTTATCTGAATTAACAATATCTTCATAACTAGTAGGATTAAAAAACTCTTCACCACTTAAAATACCATATTTAATAATATAATCAGCAAAATATTTATGCACGATTACTTCATCATTATGACTTATATTCTTTCCTATTATTTTTCCACATATTCTATCATCTTTAACATCAACAATATAAACATAACTAACATCATTCCCATAATATGAATAATCACTTAAATTATCTTCTCTTTTACCAAACATAAAACTTATAGGCAAACCATTATTATAAATACCATGCACAATATTTAACTCAGATGGTATAACATCTTTAAAATATTCTATATCTTTATCTTCCAAATTTAAAATAGAATCTCCTAACTGAGAAAAATGTGTTTTTTCTAAACTATATACATAATTTTCATTATCATCCATAGTATCTATAATTAAATTATCTTTATTAAATAACTGAAGCGTCATACTGACTCCAAAAAACACAAGAGAAATAAGTGTAAGTAAAACAGTCATAAATAATTTCAAAGGTTTATTTTTAAAACTAGATATTGCCATTTTAAAAGCATAACTAAAAGGTAACTTAGGTTGAATAAAACTTGATTCATTATTTAAATCTCCATTACAAACATTATTATCTTTAATTACTTCTCCATCTTCTATCTCAATTATTCTATCAGCATATTCTTCTGCAGCTTCTATATTATGTGAAACTACTAATACTAAATAATCCTTACTGATATTTTTTAAATAATCAAAAACTTGCTTACCAGATTTCTGATCTAAATTCCCTGTAGGTTCATCTGCCAAAATTAATTTAGGTTGTTTAATTAAAGCTCGTCCAATAGCTACTCTTTGCTTCTGTCCTCCAGATAGTTCATTTATTCTTCTATTTTCTAATCCTTTTAAATCTAACTTATTTAAAATTTCTCTTACTTCTTCTTTATTATTATTTTTATTTTGTAATCTTAAAGACAAATCTATATTCTCATACACATTATATTGTTCTAATATATTAAAATCCTGAAATATAAAACCAACATAAGAATTTCTATATGAATCTAAATCTTTATCACTAAAATCATTTAAAACTTTACCATCCACAAATATTTTGCCACTAGTAACAGAATCTAAACCACCTAACATATTTAAAAGAGTGGACTTTCCACTACCACTCTTTCCCACAATAAAAACCATTCCCTTATTTTCAAATTTCAAAGATACATTATTAAGTGCTAAAGTATCAATACTATTTTTTGATTTATAAATTTTATTTACATTCTGAAATTCTATCATACTATCCTCCCAATACTTAACTTTAAGAAATATTTTTTACTACATCATTTAACATTTTAGTATCAACATCTATATCTTTAACATCATTAACAGAACATTTAACACTGTTAGTTTTTTCTTTTATTGTAGATACCATCTTATCCTTAGAGAAATCTTTAAAGTTTTTTAATTTACTCTTAGAATCTTTTAATATTTCCTTAATAGCAATTTTATCCATCTTTTTCACCTCAAAATAACCTAAACAATTAATAGCAAAAATTATTCTATATCTAATATACACTATTTTAATACAAAAATCATTACAAATAAAAAACAAAGTCATTTTTTAATAACTCTGTCTTTAACATGAAAATTAGGAAAAGCATTTGCAACACGTCTTGTAAATATCCCCATAGTTTGAAGTGCTTCTTTAACCTTAGCATTAATTTCTTCTGTTTGATCTGTAAGAACTTTATTTTCTACTCCCTTAATTCTATAAATAATCTTAGTAGAAACACTTACATCCACCAAAAATAAAATAAATAATATAGAAGTAATAACTTTTAACAAAACTGGATCAATCAAAAACAAAATATCTTTAACAAAAGGATGAATAATATAAGTTAGAATAAGACCTAAAACCCCAAAAGCTATTATAATATCAAGACAAATTCTTCCATTTAAATTATATTTCTTTTGAGAATAATCCCACCATCTAGTCTTAAAAATTTTCTCCATAATATAACTTGTAAAATACTCCAAAATAGAACAAATAATAACCGCCATACAAAATAGAACAATTGGATCATCTCTATATTTATCTAAGAAAATAATAATAAATAAACATCCAACACCATATATAGGACAAACAGGCCCTATTAAAAAACCACGGTTAACAAACTTTTTATCTATTACAAAACAATAAATACTTTCCATTATCCATCCTAAAAACGAATATAAAATAAATGAAATTAATAATATAAAAATTGAATTCATAAAATATCCCTTATCTTTCTACTCAGTTCTAAGAGCAATAACTGGGTCTTTCTTACTGGCCATTCTAGATGGAATCGCACCACCTATTAAAGTTAATAAAATATTAATTATCACTAAAATAACAGCATGTATAATATTAAGTTTAGCTACATTTGCAAGTCCAGATAAATCCTCTAAAATAATATTAACAGGTATAGTAAGAATATATGCAATTGCTATTCCAAGTACACCACTTGCAAAACCAATAATAAATGTCTCAGCATTAAACACTCTCTTAACATCTTTTCCTCTGGCACCTAAAGCTCTTAAAATACCTATTTCCTTAGTTCTCTCAAGAACACTAATATAAGTAATAATTGCTATCATTATACTAGAAACAATTAGACTTATAGACGAAAAAGCTATCAAAACAATAGTAATCGCATCCATTATATTTCCACTCAAACTTGAAATCATACTAGCCATATCTGTATATTGAATTGTATTTTCTTCTGTCTTATCTTTATTATAATCATCTAAATAAGTAGTTATACTATCTTTACTTTCAAAATCTTTAGGATATAAATAAATTATACTAGGAATACTTTCACTACCTAAATATGAAAGTATCATATCTTTATTATTTGTACTATCTAAACTATTATCAAAAGGTTGACTACTTAAAATATTATAATTTAATTCTCTTTGTGCATTAACTATCTTAGAATTTTTATTTTTTTCTACAATTAATTTTGTTAATGCGTTAGTATATCCTATACCACTTCCAGAAGTCATAAGCTCTTTTTCTTTCTTGCCTCTTACAATAGCTTGAACTTTCAAAGTGATACTATTTTCACTATTATATAAACTTTCTAAATCTTGATTAGGAATAAAAGATTGTCCTAAACTTAAATAATATTCATCATTTATAGCTACTTTTAATGTTGCATTCATTATATCATCAAAACTTACATCATCGCCATCTAATCCAAGTGCTTTAATACTACTTTTAAAAACTTGATTTTTACTATCAACTTGTAAAATAAGACCAGGTTCATCTTCATTAATTTCTCCAACCAAAACATCATAAAGATTATCTATAATGCCCTCATTATTTTCATTTGGATTAGTTGGAAGTAGTATCCAATTAGAACTATCACTTACTAAATTATAACCATTTTCATTTTTATTTATAACATTTAAAGCTGTAACACTTTGATAAGAAACTCCAGATAAATATTTTTTATCTAACTTTTTAATATATTCAATATAATCTGAAGTCAAAATGTTAGTATGCATCATACTTTCTTTAATATCTTCTTGAACAAAAACTTTTTTCTCATCTGTATATTTCTCTAATTTTTTATCACTATTCCCCATCATCTTTTCCATATTTTCTTCACTCATATTCATTGCTTGAGTACTAATAATTATTGGAGCTTGTGATAAAGAATTTTTTTCAAATTTATCTACCTCTATTTTAAAACCATTAGAAAGTGACAAAACAAGTCCTATTCCAATTATACCTATACTAGAAGCAAATGCCGTTAAAAAAGTTCTTCCTTTTTTAGTTTTTATATTATTAAAAGATAATTTTAAAGCAGTCATGAAACTCATAGCAGTTTTTCTTATCTTAAATTTAGAATGATCAGCTTCTTCTTTATTGACTGGATTAGAATCACTTACATTCTTTCCATCCTTAAACTCTATTACTCTACTAGCATATTCTTTAGCAAGATCTGGATTATGTGTTACCATAATAACTAATTTATCTTTCGAAATTTCTTTTATTAAATCCATTATTTGTACACTTGTTTTTGTATCTAATGCACCTGTAGGTTCATCTGCTAATATTATATCAGGATCATTTACTAAAGCACGAGCAATCGCAACTCTTTGCATTTGACCACCAGAAAGTTGGTTGGGCTTTTTATGAGCATGTTCTAAAAGTCCTACTTTTTTTAAAGCTTCCTCTGCTTTTTTTCTTCTAGTTTTTTCCTTAACACCACTTAAAGTCATACCCATCATAGTATTATCTATGACACTAATATGTGGTATTAAATTATAACTTTGAAAAATGAAACCTACACAATTATTACGATACCTATCCCAATCTATTGCTTTAAATTTCTTAGTAGAAGTATTATTTATAATTAAATCTCCATTATCATATCTATCAAGACCACCCAAAATATTAAGGAGAGTTGTCTTTCCACTTCCACTAGGACCCAAAATCGCAACAAATTCATTTTTTCTAAATTCAATAGAAACATCTTTTAGTGCATGTTGAACAAAATCCCCAGTTTTATAACTTTTATTAATTTTCTTTAATTCTAACATTTGTATCTCCTTTTGTTATTCACACCATTAATATTTTAATACATTTAAAAGAAAAATAATACTATTTTTTACTATTTTCTTCAAACAATCTATAATATAACTAAAATATGTTATAATATAAGAGACGCAACCCAAAATTAACATAAAAACAACTTGAACTTGGTTTTATGCAACTGGGTTTTATAATATATTATTGGCGAGGTGAAAGAAAATGAAGTTTAGTGAAAAACTACAAAAACTTAGAAAAGATAACAATCTTAGTCAAGAACAACTTGCAGATAAATTAGATGTCTCAAGACAATCAGTATCTAAATGGGAATCTGGACAAACATATCCTGAAATGGACAAATTACTTACAATGTGTAAAATTTTCAATATAACATTAGATGATTTAACAAATGATGAAATTAAATATAATGAAGTTAAAACAAAAAACACAAATGCTTTTAGCAACCTAATTGACGACCTAATGTACATTATTGATAAAAGTTTCTCTATGTTCAAAAACATGTCATCAAAAACCAGAGGAAAAATTATAGGAGAATTAATTATTCTATTCTTAATATTATTTCTATTTAGAATTCCATTCTCATATATAGAAAGTCTAGGATATTCTCTTAGTTACAATTTACCTAGAGGTGGCCAAGTATTTGCAAGTTTATGGTCATTTATAATAAATACTGTTTACTTAATTCTATTTATATTTACTTATCTTTACATATATAAAACTCATTATTTAGATAAATATAAAGAAACACAGACTAATAAGAATGAAACTTCTAATGAGATAAAAGAAGAAGAAAAAAATGAGATAAAAGAAAATAGCGAACCAAATAAAAACACTAAAAAAGAGTATAAAGAACCATCTCACTTTGGCGGAACATTATTCACTGCTTTAGGTAAAGTATCAACATTTTGCATTAAAGGTTTTCTAGCATTTATGTGTATTCCTTTCATTATAACATTAATTACATTATTCTTATGCGGAACAATAATGTTTGGTCTGTTATTTAAAGGAATAGTATACTTTGGAATGATTCTTCTCTTAATTGCTGGTTCAATCCTTAATATCATACTAATAAAAGCTATGTTATCATTTATATTCAATCTTAAGGTCAATGCAAGAATATTACTTATATTATTTTTAACGGGATTAGGACTTATAGGAATTGGAACTGGAATTACTGTAATTGAATTTGCTTCTACAGAATTTATTGATGAAGCTCCAAAATCAAAATATGAACTAACTACAAAAAATTATGAATATGAAATAAGTGACAATTTAATTATTCAAAGTTATCACAACATAACAGAAACTAAAGTTGATGAATCTTTAACTGACAAAGTAAAACTTGAAATTACTTATTATGATGATTTAATGAGAGTTCAACCTTTTGAAAATAACATTTATGATTTTAATTCTATAGAAATATGGGCAAATGCAAAATGGAACAAAAACATTTTGAAAATATTTACAGATAATCTAAAAGAGAAAAAAATATATAATTATAATGATTTATTTGAATACAAAGTTACTGTTTATACTTCATCTGCCAACATTGAAAAATTAAAAAATAATTATGATAACTTTGAAAAAGCTAAAAATGAAGCTTATAAACATTACTATAATAACGAAATAAATGACTTAAATATTGATATTAACAATTTAAACAATCAAATATATAATTTAGAAAATAAAATTGAAGAATTAAATGATATTAATGAAAATTTACAAAACGAAAATATTGAACTCAAAGATAAAATACAGGAATATAAAAATAATTTACACAACTTATTAGATTAACCACTATTAAAGTGGTTTTTCATTTGATTTATAAAATTTTAAGAGTTAAAATATAAAAAAGGAGTCAAAATGAAAGAAATAATTTTAATAATTACATACATTTTAATTTTTATTGCTCAAATAATTTTAATTAGATTATCACTAAAAAAACAAAAACTAAGTTTATGGATAATAACATATGGAGTAGAAATAATTACAATAATTTCATCTTTAATTTTAATGATATATTATTTACAACCAAACTCTTATAACTCTCAATCAGGGAATGAAAATCTATATATATTTATAGCATTTAATATTTACTCAATTACATTCTTTATAACATATATAATTGGAACAGTGCTAAAATATAAAAAAAAGCATCTTAAATCTAAATAGGCTCTTCCGAAAGTTTTCGGAAAACCATATAAAAGCAGAATTAATTCTGCTTTTTTTGATAGTTTAAAAATGGGTCGATTGCTATTTTGAAATCACTAATATTGTCTTAGGTTGACTAAAAATTTAACCAACATCTTTTAAAAAGGTTGCATAATTTTTGTTTTCTATATACAATATGTTTGATAAGTTTAAATTTGTTGTTGTTACCTTCAACAAATCCAGAATTTATTTTATTGGATATTGCGTTTTGAACGGCAGCAATATCCTTTTTTAATCCATTACAAAATGACTTTATACTATTCTTATATTTTTGTATAAAATCATTTAAATTACTTATATTATTACTAAAAACATATTATGGAAATCTAAAAAAATATTTTTAATAGTTTCTATAATAAGAAATTTATTAGCTATTATACTTATATTTTCATTTATAGATTTGTTTTTTTAGCTTCATCCAAAGTTAATAGATTCTTAAATAATTCATATAGTGTTATAATAATTTCATCTTTCGCATATTCATATTGATTAAAGGTAGTAATATTTCTATGCCATTATTTGAACTCATAATACTAATATAGTTTCTTAATGACATATCATTACCAGTGTATCCAATTTTCTTGATATAAGCAAAAATATATTCAAAACTTATTCCATCTACTAACATTTTGTAAATAATATTACAATAAGAGGCCATTTTATTTTCTTTTGTGTTGTATGTCTTTTTTTTCTTTTACTTTTTCTATTTCATCATTTGTCATTTTTAAATATTTTTTTATAGAAGATATACTAAAAACCATATTTTTTATTTAACTCATAAATAGTAAGAGAAGTTTGAACATAATCAAGATGCATAGCTTTAATTGTCTCATATTTTTTAATTCTATTTTCTGCCTGTTCATTACTACATACCACCATTTTATTATATAGTAATTATATCAAATTTTTACTCTTTTTCTCTGAATATTATATAAGATGTTTGAGAAATAAACATTATTATTGTACAATTATCTTACAAGGCAATGGCCCTATAGCCAAGTGGTAAGGCATGGGACTGCAACATCTATACTCTACCACTTAAATATAAATAAAAAAATTCCTTACATACGGGAATTTTTTTATTCGTATTTTATTATATTTTATTATTAGTGACGAATTTGTGACGAATTAAATCAAAACTATTCAAAATAATACAAAGTAATTTAATTACATCTAAATAATAAGGACTTTCAAATTTATTGCTCTTATTTTCATATTTCATAACTTTCTGTAGAAATATAATTAGTATCTTCTACAATATCATGAATTAAAATATTAACATCTAAATAACGTTTATTAGTATCAAGATCCATACGTTTAAGAGTAGATTCTAATGAAACAACTTTTTTGTTTTCACTTTCGTAAACATTTTTATATTCATCTAAAGTTTCATTAATTACTTTATTTTCATTAAAACTATTCATTTGTGGAATCTTATTAAATCTTGGAACACTTTCTTTATATAATCCCATATTATTATATATTTCTATTTTATTCTCTTTAACAAATACAGTATATCCCTTATTAGTTCTATATCCATCTACCATTAATACTAAATCATAAACATCATAAAAATCATTACTATTATATTCAATCTTGTAATTAGATTCATCTTTTATTTCAAATGCTTTATTCACATACTCTATAATATCACTCTTTGTAATTAAATCTTTATCTCTTTCTAAAATTTTTATTTCTCTATCATCAGTATTTTCATCTAAAGATAGTGTTTGTAAGCCTTTTAAAGTTTTATTCAAATAACTATTATCTTTAACTCCAATATGCCATGCTTTAGTACTATCAGATGGATAAAAATATGAATCAGCATAATTTATTGAATCATTTATAGTTCCACCTTGTGTTTGCTTTATCATAAATCTTTCAACCCAATAAGCAGCATCATCACGTATTTGTGGTTTCTATCCCATAGAAATCTTAGCACCTAAAGCTTTTGAAGATGAAACTAAATTGTTAGATACGTCAAGTTGTCCAGTATTACATCCAAGATAAAATACTAAATCAGTATTGCCTAAATTTAAAGTATTAAGATTATTATAACTATATGAACTTTGACCAGTTGCATTATCTGATTTTATTCCATAAGCATACATACCACCTTGCCAATTTTTATTCCAATACATCCTGCAAAAATAGTATACCACCACCACTAGCAGCATAAGTTGCTCAAGTTGTGGACATAGTAAGTGCATATGGATTCTCTATAGTCTTAGAATTATAACCTAAATGATTAGCATATTTTGTAAACATTTGAGCTTTATGTATAGTTTTATGACTTGAAGAATATTCTCCTCCCACTGCAATAGAATTAGTTCTTGCAGCACTAAGATTTGGAGCAAAAACCATAAATACAAATAGCATTAAAAACATCAATTTCTTTTTCATAACATTTCTCCTTTTTAATTATTTATTTCTCTTATTTCAACGATTCCAAAATCTTTAAATATCGAATTTATTGTATCATTTGTTTCTTTTCCCATAAATTCAAATTCATAACTTGAACCAATATGAAAATCTTTATTAGTATTAAGCATAACATCAGTAGTAATATCAAAATATTCTAAAGTAAGAACAACTTCATTTAATAATCCTTTATCTACACCTAAAACTTTAAAAGTTTTAGTAAATGTGGCATTATCTTGTTTGCAAAAATTTTCTTTATAATACATTGAATCAGGACCTATATAAACATCTTTTGTCTTATCATCTCGACCATTACATTTAATAATTGTTATACCATTATTAGAAATGGTAAGAGGTTTATAATCTTTATATTCCTTTGTTCCACCATCTAAAAATGTAATGTATGTTAAATTCTCATATAATTTTTCTAAGACATTAGGATTATCAATAATATATTCTTTTAACTCTTGCATATAATCATCAACAACAATAATACTATCTAAACAATAAGAATAAATATTATAACCATTTGCACTATAATATAAATCAGGTTTATAATTACAATTTGAATTTTCTATTGTTCTCAAACCTAATACTTTACCATTGTTATTATTTGATTTTAATTTGATTTTATAAAAAAATACCAACACAACTATTAATAAAAATATAGTAAACAAACTAATTACTAAATTCAACACAAATTTTAACTTATCATTCATTTTATCACCAACATTATTTTACCAATTATCTTTCCAATATGCAATAGCAGGATTAATAGCATCATAATATGAAGATATCCCTTGTAAATTAATACCTGTACTATCAACATAATATTTTTTACTTTGACCCAAAAAACATAGTTTCCATGATAAAATGATTATGTTAATTCATGAAACAAAAAGA
>CANSWR010000014.1 GCA_947650795.1 uncultured Bacillota bacterium
CCTAAAATTATAAATTCTAGTACAGGATTATCAATAGAAGAGATAAATAAACTTAAGAATAAAATTAGAAAATCTAAATTATAGAAAAGTTTATTAAAAAATACTTTTTAGTTTTATATAAAATTATTTAATCTAATATTATTAAATTTATGAATGGAGTAGATATATATTTATGAATTCGTAATTGTTTAAGAGAATAGGATATAATGTTTTTCTTTTATTGTAAATAATACAAAATTCTTGTATAATATTGTTTACAAAAGAAGGTGTGTTATGAATTTACCAAATATGATAGAAGCAAAGAAACGTGATAAGGAAGTACTTATTGTAAATTATGATTATAGTGATGTAAAGATAGATAGTAGTTTGATAGGTAAAAAGTTTTTTGTTAGAACTTATGGTTGTCAAATGAATGAACATGATGGAGAAAAAATTAAAGGAGTTTTAATTAGTCAGGGTTTAATAGAATGTGCTAGTTTGGAAGAGTCTGATTTGGCTATTTTAAATACATGCGCTATACGTGAAAATGCTCATGATAAGGTTTTTGGATTTATGGGATTAGTTAAGAAGATGAAAGAAAGTAAACCAAATTTGTTACTTGGTATTTGTGGATGTATGGCACAAGAAGAATGTGTAGTTAATGAAATTAAGTCTAAATATAAATATGTTGACTTTGTTTTTGGTACTCATAATTTGGATAATATGATAAATGTTATAAACGAAAGAGTTAGAAGTGGTAAACAAAATATAGAGGTTTATAGTATTTTAGGAAATGTTTGTGAAGGAATTCCAGAAAAGAGGGAGAGTAAATATAGTGCTTGGGTAGACATAATTTTAGGATGTGATAAATTTTGTACTTATTGTATTGTTCCTTATACAAGAGGAACTCAAAGGAGCAGGCATTATAAATATATTATAAGTGAAGTTAACAATCTTAAATCTCTTGGATATAAAGAAATTACATTACTTGGACAAAATGTTAATGCTTATGGTAAAGATTTATATGATGATTATAATTTAGCAAATTTGCTTAGTGATGTTAGTAATACTGGAATAGAGAGAATACGTTTTGTGACTAGTCATCCTTGGGATTTTACGGATGAAATGGTAGATGTTATAGCTAAATGTGATAATGTTATGCCTTATGTTCATTTGCCTATTCAGTCTGGTAGTAATAGAATTTTGAAATTAATGGGTAGAAAATATACTAGAGAAGAATATCTTAAATTGTACAATAAAATTAGAGAAAAGGTTAAGGGAGTAAGTATTACAACTGATATTATTGTAGGGTTTCCTGGAGAGACAGAAGAAGATTTTCAATATACGCTTGATATAGTAAATGAATGTAAATTTGATGGTGCTTTTACTTTTGTTTTTAGTCCAAGAGAGGGAACTCCTGCTGCTAAATTAAATGATAATGTATCTGTAAATGAGAAAAATAAAAGACTTTATAAACTGAATGAAATAGTTAATAAGTATAGTAATGAATCTAATCAAAAATGCGTTAATAGTATTATGAAATGTCTAGTTATAGGTAAAAGTGAAAAAGATAATAATAAGTATATGGGGTATACTGAGAATATGAAACTTGTTAATATTGTTAGTAGTATAGATGTCATAGGAGAGATAATAGATGTTAGAATAGATGAAGCTAAAAGTTTTAGTTTAAATGGTACTAGAATAGAGGATTGTTAAAATTATTTTTTTATAGAAAAGGAGTGATTTAAATGGAACTTTTAGAACAAATTCTTAAATGTTCAAATGCTGAAGAAGTAGATAATTTAATAACAAAAGCAATAAATAGTGCAAATGAAAATAGTACAAAAGTTGGTCAACTTGGCTTTTTAGAACATGGAAAAAGTAATAGTTTATTTAGAGGTTTTATACCTTTAAATACAAGAATTAAATATATGAGTCTTGCTATAGAGACATATAGTATGGAAACAACAGATTATTTTTATGATTTTGCTCATTTTATAAGAAAATACAATATTAATAATAAAGCAGCATTAATATATAATTTAGAATTTTTTATTAATAGTTATTTTGGTTACCCTGGTAAAATAAAAAGAGATGTAATATTTCAAGATATTGCTTGGCAAAATACTAAAACAGATGAAGAATTTTGGGCAGCATTGGAAAATAACAAAATTGGAGATTTAAAGGGAACAGGAGCAGCAGAATGCACCGAAAGAGGTGCGCTTGCCCAACAAATATTAAGTTTATTTGGTGTTGAAACATATTATTGTATGGGATGTGTTGATCTTGGAGACAGACAAGAATTTCATTGTTTTAATGTTGTTAAGAGAAAAAATGATTATGCACTTTTAGATTATAGTATTACAGTACCATATTATAATCAAGATGGTACTGTAATAGCATTTTATCCATTTGTTGGCACAATGTCTAATGAGGATTTTGAAACTTTTGTAAATAGAGGTGTTTTAAAGACATTTGATAATTATGAATTTGTTAATAATAATGAAAAAAGACTATTAAATAATCAAAGGTCATATATTGTAGGTGTTTCTGAAATATTAAGAGAAGATTTAAAAACTATAAAGAAATAAAATGTTATGAAATTGTTTTTACTTTTTAATTATTTGGGAAATGTGATTAAAAAGTGAAATATATATCATTTTGTTAAATGTAAGAATTGATTATAAATTATTTTTATGAAAATCTTGATAATTAGATAATTAATTTTAATATTGAATGTGTTAGAAATATATGTTTGTAATTATACTCCTGTCAAATAAAAGATTTAAATATAGTTATATTGAAATTTCTGCCAATTTTTTTATTGAAAAAGGTTCGTGTTCAGCTTTGTAGAATTGGTTTGTGGTCAGAATATGGTGAAATAGATATAGTGGAACATGTTGGTAATAGTCAAGATGTTCTATATTATACCATTCATTCTAAAAAATGTTTGTGTTGTTGATTATATAAAAAGTTAATCATATTAAAAGTATAAAATAACTTTAAATTTCTATAATAAAGTAAAAGATTGTTATTTATAAACCAAAATGTTAATAAGCATTGCTTGTAGCAATATACTATTCTTAATATAATGGTTGTAAAGAAAGGAGTTATTTTAAAATGTTAAAAGAAAATCTTAAATCAATAAGAAAATCAAAAGGACTTTCACAAGAAGAACTAGCTGTTAAGCTAAATGTGGTTAGACAAACAATTTCTAAGTGGGAGCAAGGTTTGTCAGTACCAGATGCTGAAATGCTAATTTTAATATCAGAAGTTTTTGAAATACCAGTAAGTAATTTGCTTGGAGAAGAAATTTCTGAGTCTAAAGTAGATGATTTAAAAGTTATTTCTGAAAAGTTAGAGGTAATAAACTTACAATTATCTAAAAGAATGATTGTAAGGAGAAAGAAACTTCATTGGTTATTGTTTTTATTATGTATAGTTATAATCATCATATTTATCTCTTTATTTTTGTTAGATAGTCCTTATCTAAATTGGAATTATAATGATCCTGAAAAAGCTGTTTTAGGAGTCTTATTTAATTCATTTGAATGGGTATTTATTAGGATAGCGCCTATAATTTTTATTTTATCTATTGTTGGTATAGTATTTACTCATCCTAGAAAATAGTCTATTATATTAAGATGTAAATAATTTAATATTTATATCTTTTTTATTTAGCTAATATGAATAGATTATTATATTATTTAAAAAATAATATAGTGCATTATTAATTTTTAAGTTTTAATGTGCTTTTATTTGTGTTAAAATAATTATGTGATTTAAAAAGCTTATTTAATCTAAATGTGATTACATAGTAAAGGAGATATTTTATGATAATAAATTATTCTGACCAACCTGTATTAAAAGGGGAAAAGTCAATTTTTTTGGCTGGGCCTACTCCTAGAAGTCTAGATGTTGAAACATGGAGGAAAGAAGCAATTAGAATATTAAATGAATTAGAATTTGATGGAATAGTTTATATACCAGAATTAGAAAATGACAATAGAACTTTTAATTATGAGAATCAAGTTTGGTGGGAAAGAGAAGCGTTATATAATGCTAGTATAATTGTTTTTTGGATACCTCGTTCTTCACAATTACCTGGATATACTACTAATGTGGAGTATGGTTACTGGATTGCTAAAAATAGTAATAAGTGTTTGTATGGAAGGCCTGATAATTCTGAAAGGAATAAATATTTAGATTGGTTATATCAAGTAGAAACAGGTAATAATCCAATGAATAATTTAGAAGAATTATTGAAAAATGCAGTGAAGTTAACTGATAGATGTAAGAATACAGATATTGATACTTATGAATTAAATATAATAACTCGTATTTAGAAAAATATCCAGAAGTAATTACACTTGTAGGAGATGTAGAGTTTACTCCAGAAAAAGAAAATTTATTATTGTATTTTGTTGTAATAAATGATTTAGGTAAAAGTCAAAAAATGATAGAAGCAATAAATAGAAAAGGAATAGAAAGTGTAGATTATGATTTAATTTTAAAGTATTTGCTTAAGTATAATATGTTACCATCATTAGATAGATTTAGTGATGAAAGTAAAAATAGTTTAATAAGTGTATTAAATAATGGTGTTAACATGGGATTACAAGAACATGAAAGTAATATAAGTAGAGTGATTACAAGGTTAAGTTTGATGTTGCGTTTGAGTAATCCTAATGATATTAAAATTGTAGAACATGAAATATTGGATAATCTTGATAAATATCAAGAATTAATTTATGAACTTAATCAAAGTGGATATGAAAATCAACCAGCTTTTTTACTTTATTATTCTCCAGCTATGTTAAATAATGCGTGTACTTATTTTAAAAATAATAATTCGGAAAGTCCTATAAAAGATGCGTTAAAGGTATGTTTGCCTTATATGCAAAGTATAATTATTGAAGCAAGATTAAATATGAGTAATCAAGGACCTGGGATTAATACTGTATTACTTAGAGATGTTGCCATGAAAGTTTCTGAAAATCCTTTTCAATTAAATGAATTAGAAATAGTTTATCTAGGACAAAATCAGGCGTGTGTACAAAAGAAATTGAAGAAATAAAGAAGTAAAAAGCTAATTTTAAGCTTTTGGAGAGAAGTGAGAATTAAAAAATGAATTATTATGAAGAACTTTTAAAAAGGAAAGAGAATGGAGAAATTTTTAATTTTGATAATATTACTAAGTGTCAATTAGAAAGATTATTTTATACACCCCTTAGTGATGAATGTATTTGTAGACTTTATGATGTATCAAAAAGTGAAGTACGAAAGAAAAGGTATGAGTGGAATATAAAATTTGGTTCATCTAAACATGGTTATTATAAGTTTGAAAGAGAAAATAAAGATATATTTGATGACTTAAATAAAAAAGCAAAAGATATTTTACTAAAAAATATAAACATAAATGATTTATCTAAAGCTTTAACTCATTATGTTTTTCGTAATGGGCCAGTAGAAGATATACATGCTAATGGACAATTGTCACAAGAAGATATGAAAGTATTAAATAAATATATGGTTAATAAGTTTGCTGGATTATTAGATCTTATTCGTAATGAAGAATGGTTAAAAATTCAGCTTATGATAGAATTTAATAGAATATATGGAAAAGAGTGGGATAATGCTACTTATGACTTAGATGATATAGATTGTCTATGTGAAAATTTTATTTTAGATGTGATATCAAATAGATAAAATTTACACTTTTTGGGGGAATTGCATATATTAATACTAGGTGATTATTATGTATAAAGAAATTGTTACTAAAGCTGTTATAGGTAAAGGTAGAAAAAGTTTTAGAAACAGATATGAGGCAATTACTCCTGATAAAATTGATACTGTTTTAGGATGCTGGGTAATTAATCATAGTATGAGTGGTGTAAACGACAATGGACGTGTTAAAATTATAGGGTCTTTTGATGTTAATATTTGGTATAGTTATGATAATAATACTAAAACTAGTGTTGAAGCTAGGACAATAAATTATACTGAAGTTGTTAATGTAAGATTAAAACAAGATAGTATTTTAACTAACGATAGTGAAATTATGATAAGTGCTCTTAAAAATCCGACAGTAATTGATGTAAGTAGTATAGGAAATACTATTAATTATGAGATAGAAAAGGAACTTGGAATTGAGATAATAGGAGATGCTAAAGTAAAAATACAGATAGTTGAAGATGACTTTCAAGATTATGAATTAATTGAAGATGAAATGAGTGAAAAAGATATTTATGAAGATATAGATAAACAAATAAATGAAGATTATTTAGGATAGACTTATGTCTATTTTTTTAAAATAAAAAATAACACTCTATTTTTGGGAGTGTTATTTAGTTAAATCTTTTATTTCTTTAGCGCTCATTCTAACTTTTTTACCGTCTACTTTAATTGTTTGAAGGTTTACTTTTTGAGTCTTTCTAGTAGCTTTCAATGAGAAAGGTCTATTATTTCCACTCATGTTTTTTCTATTTGATACATTTTTAGCCATTTTTCTGCCTCCTTAAAACTGTAACTAATTTATCATAAAATACTACTCAAGTCAATGTATTTTTGTTATAATTAAATAACTTGGAGGTATTTTATGTTGTATATAGGTAGTCATACAAGTTTTATTAAAGATAAACAATTGCTAGGTGTAGTAGAAGAAAGTTTAAGTTATGGAAGTAATGCTTTTATGTTTTATACTGGAAGTAATCAAAGTACTCTTAGGTTTCCTATTAATCATGAATTAAGAGATAAAGCTCATGAGTTAATGAAGAATAATAATATAGATAAAAATAACTGTGTCGTTCATGCTCCTTTTATTATTAATCTTGCTAATGATAGTGATGAAGATAAGTATCAATTTTATATAGATTTTTTTAAGAAGGAATTAGAAAGATGTAAAGAACTTGATATAACTAAATTAGTTTTACATCCAGGAAGTTATACTAAATTAACAAGAGAAGATGGAATTAAAAATATTGCTAAAGGATTAAATATTGCTCTTAAGGATATTGAAGGAGTATATGTATTACTTGAATTTATGAGTGGAAAAGGTACTGAAGTGGGTTCAAGTATTGATGATTTGAAGGGAATAATAGATTTATTAGATAGAGATGTAAAAAATAAAGTAGGAGTATGCTTAGATACTTGTCATATTAATGATGCAGGTTGGGATATTAAAGATTTTGATATTTTTTTAGATGAATTTGATAGTAAAATTGGTATTGATAAAATTATGTGTATACATATAAATGATTCTTATAATACTGTAGGTGCTCATAAAGATAGACATGCTAATTTTGGATATGGTACTATTGGATTTGAAAAGTTAATTAATGTTATATACAATCCAAGACTTGATAATATTCCGAAAATATTGGAGACACCATGGATAAATAGAAATGAGAAAGATGAATGGGCGCCATATAAATATGAAATAGAAATGATTAGAAATAAGAAGTTTACTGATTATATTAATAAGTAAACTTTTTTAGCAGTTATTGTTGACAAGTGCTAATTTTGGTGGTAAATTATATTTAGCAATCAAGTTGTATGAGTGCTAGAAAAGAGTTGATATTGATGAAAATGAAAGAGTTTAAAACTGAATCTAAAAAATTAATGGATTTAATGATAAATTCTATATATACGAATAAAGAAATATTTTTAAGAGAGATTATATCTAATGCTAGTGATGCTATAGATAAATTACATTATGCTTCTTTAACTGATAGTAAGATTAAAGTTAATAAAGATGATTTTAAAATTGATGTTAGTATTGATAAACAAAACAGAACGTTAACTATTAGTGATAATGGTATTGGTATGAGTAAAGATGAACTTGAAAATAACTTAGGTACTATAGCTAAAAGTGGTAGTGAGGATTTTAAAAATAATAATGAACATAAAAAAGATATAGATATTATAGGTCAATTTGGTGTAGGATTTTATTCTGCATTTATGGTTGCAAGTAAGGTTACAGTTATTTCTAAAGCTTATGGTTCAGATGAAGCTTATTCTTGGGTAAGTGAAGGAGTAAATGGATATGTAGTGGATAAGCATGAAAAAAATACTTATGGAACAGATATAATTCTTACTATTAAAGATGGAGAAGATTATGATGAATTTTTAGATACTTATAAAATTCAAGAGTTAATTAGAAAGTATAGTGATTATATTACAGTTCCTATAAATATGGATTTAGAACATCGTCATTTAAAAGAAAAAAAGAATGAAAATGATAAAGATGAGTATGAGACAGTAGTAGAAAATCAAACTATTAATAGTTTAATTCCTTTATGGAAGAGAAATAAATCTAAGATAAGTGATGAAGATTATGATACTTTTTATTCTGATAAGTTTTTTGATTATGAGAAACCTTTAACTCATATTCATACAGCAGCAGAAGGAAATGTAAGTTATAATTCACTTCTTTATATTCCAAGTCATGCTCCATATGATTTTTATACTAAGGACTATGAGAAAGGATTACAACTTTATTCTAATGGAGTTTTAATCATGGAAAAGTGTGCTGAATTATTGCCAGATTATTTTAGTTTTGTAAGAGGTATAGTAGATTCACCAGATTTATCTTTAAATATTTCAAGAGAAACTTTGCAACAAGATAAAGTTCTTAAAACAATTGCTAAATCTTTAGAGAGTAAAATAAAAAAAGAATTAGAAATTATGAGAGATGAGAGAAGGGAAGATTACGAAAAGTTTATTACAGCTTTTGGTTCTCAGTTAAAGTATGGGATTTATGCTAATTATGGAATGGATAAAGATAAGTTAATGGATTTAATTATGTTTTATTCTTCTAATGATAATAAGTATACAACTTTAAAAGAATATGTTAGTCGTAAAAAAGATGATCAAAAAAATATTTATTATGCTCCTGGAGAAAATATTAATAGAATAGAAAACAGTCCTAAGGTTTCTTCTTTAAAAGATAAGTATGAAATTCTTTATTGTACTGAACATATTGATGAGTTTGCTTTAAAAGTTATAAATGAGTATGATGGACTTAAGTTAGTAAATGTTAACAGCGAGATTACAAAAGAAGAAACAAAAGATGAAGTAAAGAAAGTAAATGAAGAATTTAATGATATGTTTTCTTTAATGAAGGAGTCTGTACCAGATTTAAGTGAAGTTAAATTTACTGATGATTTAAAGGAACATCCAGTATGTTTAAGCAGTAGTGGTGAAATTAGTTTAGAGATGGAAAAAGCTTTAAAGGATATACCTAATTCACAACATATAAAAGCTTCTAAAGTTCTTGAAATTAATAATAATCATAAGATAGCAGAAAAATTAAAAGAATTATTTAAGACAGATAAAGACAAATTAAAGGATTATACGAAAGTTTTATATGCTTTATCTAGGTTAATGGAAGGTCTTGATATAGAAAATCCTACTGAAATTAGTAGTTTAGTATGTGAATATTTAGATAAGTAATGTGAAAAAATTTATTGATTTTTAGTCAATAAATTTTTTATATTTGTCGTAAAGTTCTAATAATTTGTTATATGATGATTCACTTATTTTATCTTTATATTCATTTAATACATTTAAAGCATTTCCGTTTAGCATTTCATCTAATCTAGTATTTAAAATGTTAATAAATAAGTTAGCTTCTTCGTCTTTAACATTTACTCCTTCTTTTAAAGCATATTCTTTAACTTGTTCAGTCGTTATGTTTTTAGCATATTTTTTTATTAATTCTTTATACATGTAAACCTCCTAATAATATTTTATTAAATTTATGTGGTTTTATAACTATAATATTTGTACAAAAAATAATACTTTTCACTTGATTTATTTTTTAAAATAGTGTATTATATGTTACAAGAATTACTTGAGGGGGTAAGGTATTGTGATAAATATTAGTAAATTAAGGGGTGTTTTTGCATATTTAAAAAATAATAAAGTAATAAGTGCTAAAAGTTTAGAAATGCGTGGATTTTCTGAAAAAGACATTAAGCTTATGGTTAGTAATGGTACTTTTAAAGTTGAAGGTAACAATTATAGTATAAATTCTCTTAAAAAGATGTATGAATATGGTATTTTGTATTTAAACAATAATAATACTAAAGAAGCTAAAGAATGTTTTAAATCATGTATACTAGTTGATTCAAGTTTTTCAGAAGCTTATTATATGTTGTTTTTAATATGTTTAAAAAATAATGTTTATGAAGTTGCTTTTAAGTATTATGAAGGATTTTGTAATGATTCTAGATTTAGAGTACAAGCTAAGATTTTAGTATATTTAATAAGTAAATTAACTAATATTCCGTCTATATATCAAGGTAATATTTCAAAAGAAGATATTTTTAATATTGAATCTAATGAGGAAATAAAATACTTTATTTGTGTACAAAACTGTGAGAGTTTATTTGTTGCGATTAGTAGGTATGTACAATCCTATGGTAATAGTAATTATTCTAATAAAATACTTACTACTTTGATTAACAGGGTGAAAAAAAGAAATAAAAGAAGAAGAAATAGGATTTTAGATTTTGTACTAAATAAACAATATAATGAATTAATTAAATATTTAGAAGTTTCTACTGAAGGTAAAATGAATAAGTTTGAAACTTATGTTCTTAAATTAGTTAAAGTTATATCAAGTAATAATTGTTATTATACTAATCAAAATGGTAGTGATATATTTGAAGCAATAGATTTATGTAATTATAAATTAGCATTAGATATGTCAATTAAAAGAAATGAGAATAATGAATTAAACGAAGAAACAAATGTTATTAATATTCTTCTTAAAAGAATTAATGAAAATTTAGGATTAATCAATAAGAAAGAAGTAAGCGAAATTCCTAAAGATAATGATGAATTGAGTGAAGTTGTTAATTTAGTTTATAAGAATGGTTTGTTTTTGATTTATAAAGATTCAGAGCTTTATTCAAAGTTAGATGAGATTTTAGAAAGAAGTCCTAATCTTAAAGTTTTTTATGCAGATGATTATGTGGCTTTAAAGTATTCTTTAGTAAGTGTTAAATCTTTTGATTATAATATGCTTTTAAGAGAAGGAGAGAAAACTTATAGAAATAATAATTTTTATGCAAGTTTAAAATGTTATAGAAAATTATTTTTTACAGATAATTGTAATTATTTTGTATTAGCGCGTCTAGGTTTAATTTATTTGAAGCTTGGTAAATACGATATTGCAGCTGATTATTTAAGAGTAGTAACTGATTTATCTTTAAAGTATGGTGGAAATTTTGATTTTACTGAGATTTTAGAGATTATAGATTTTTCAAAGACTAATATTGGAGATGTTAAAACTCCTGTAAATGAAAGTTTCTGATTTTGGAAATGATATTGATATTTTAAGGGGTTTCAATAAAAAATGTGTTGACTTAATATTAAAAGGTCAAAGCTATAATGAAGTAACTAGTGGGTTATGTACTAATGATAAACAAATGATTTTTTTAGAACTTGCGAGAATTTATTATAATATGGGTGAATATGATAAGGGAGATAAAGTTTTAAGAGAAGTGGAAAAATGTAAACCTAAGACTAAGGAAGTAATAGATTTACTTAATGAGGCAAGAACTAATAAATTATTTTATAAATACAGGGGAAGGTGATGAAATGGTAAATAGTAAAAAAATGTATGAAACAGGAGAAAATTTAGTCAAATCAGGAAATTTAGTGGATGCAATACCTTATTTTAATGTATCTAAAGGAAATAGAGAATATAGATTAGAATCACTTAGTAAGCTTTTTAATTTATATATAAGATTATCTGATTATTCTAAGTGTAGAAAGTTATTAGAAGAAATGCAAGATTTTACTAAAGGAAGAGATTGTGATGGAAGTAAAGTAAGGTATTTTGAAGCTCAGCTTGATATGATTGAATTAAATGTTAATTCTAGTTTAGATAAATATAGAAGTAATTTTAATTCTGGTATTGATGGATCTTTTTATCCTGCATTCTATGGAATTGCTTATATATATAGCTTTTTTGGTTTTAATGATGTCGCAAGAAGTATGTATGAGACAATTTTAATTAATAAAGATTATTATGTTTCAACTTCTTATAGAATTTTTAATTTAGATTTATTAGAGCATGATTTTATTCATGCAGATAGAATATTAAGTGATGATTTAATGAAAACTGATATGAAGAAATACTTATGTTGTAAAGTTATAGTGGATTATTATTTAGGTAGAGATATTAGTTATGCTGAAAGGTTACATATTGGAGATATACTGAAAGATGAAACCTTAAAAACTGCACTTCAACATATTCAGAAACATAAATCACTATCGAGCAGAGATTTATCTTGTTTTAATGATGATATAAACTTACTTAGTTTATTAAAAGAAGTAAAAGAAAGAATAAAAACTATTAATCCAACATCTCTTGCTATGGCTGATTATTATAGATTTAATACAGGAAAAGTTATTGGGACTTTTGATGGAAAATCTACTCAAGACATTAATGTATCTACAATTGCTGGTACAGATAAAATCATAACTATGTTTCCAATTAGACTTTCAGATGAATTTAATAAAGAGGGATTATTAGAAAATGAAGAATTAAAATCTAGAAGGAGAGTGATATAAATGTTAACAGAAGATAAGATAGGATTTGTTAAAGATGTATTAAGTAAAAAAAGTGAAGTAGCAACAAAGGAGTTATTACAAGCAGGATATGATAATAAAGATATTGTTAAATTAAAAAAGATTGGAATTATAGAGAGTTCTAGATGGGGTTATTATAAACTTGTAGATGTTTCTAAATTTTATGCTGATGGTTTAGAGTTTTTAGAAAATAAAGATTATGAAAATGCAAGACTAATGTTTGAAAAGTCTTTAGAGGTTTCTTTTAAAGTTACAGAGTCAACATATTATTTATTTTTATTAAATGTTTTAAGTAATGATTATGATTTGGCTTTTAGATATTTTGATGTATTATATGACACTCCAAATAATATTATTGGTGAGGGAGATTTAAAGTTTTATTTATATCTTATAAACTTTTATAGATCAGTTCCAGAGAAGTATTTTCAGATGGTTAAATATATGAAATTAGGAGATACTATAAATGATAATAAAGAATTAATACCATCTCAGTTAAAAGCAAAATGTTTTAGTAAAAGATTTATTGATGTTAGAAATGAAATACCAGTTAATAAAGATTTTCATCTAAAAGTTTTACATTCTATTTTAAGTAAAGTTATTACTTTTTTAAGTCAAGAAAAAAAACAACTTTTAAATTTAACGTTAGAAAAAAAATATGAAGATGTTTATAGATTGTATTCGGAAATAGAAAGTTATAGATATTTAACTGGATATGAAAAAAATTGTTTTTTAGTAGTAGAAGAAATAGTCCAAATATTCAAAATGGGGGGGGGTATTACCAAAAGCTAATAAAGTTCCAACAGATAGGCTAATTGTTGCTATAGAGAATAAAGATTATAAGCGAGCACTAGAACTTAGTATTCAATTTAATAATAGTAAAGGAATAGATAATAAATTGAGTCAAATAAATTTGCTACTTGAGGCAATTAATGAAATTATATATAATCCTTCTTTTATTAAATGTGCAAAAGAAGACACTATAAAAGATGACACTTATAATAAACTTATTGAATGCTTATTTAGTGGTAATATAGATGATTTTACTATCAATCTAAAAGATTATTTAACTAATAATAATCTTTTAGAATATCTTTTCTTAATTTTGAATTTAGTTAAAATAGATAGTATATTGGATGATAAATTATATTCTAATACTATGTTAAAGTTATCTTTGATAAAAAATAATAGTTTTACTTTTGATACATCAGAATATGTTATGAAATTTTATGAGACTTTGGCATTAAAAAGGTATGAAGAAGCTAGTATATATTTAGATATTATAGAGAATGCTAGTAAGATGAAATTAAGCAATATTTCTTTTAGTGGCTTTAGAACTATGTATGAAAGATATGTTAATGGAACAAATTCATTATTTTCAGGACTTACATGTGATTTAAAAGCTAGAAAGAGATATACTTTTGAAGATTTAGGCATTCAATATAGTATGGAAGATTTAATTAGTAATAAGGTTTTAATGCTTCCAGCAAATATTGATATAGAACATATTAAAGAAGTTGTTAAAGATTTAGAGAATGTAAGTTGTTTTGAAATAAATATAGATGGACAAATTCGTGTTATGTTAAAATATAAGAGTAAAGTAGAAGATGAAGGAGTTAGTCTTGCTATTAAGCTATAGATTAATTTCTTTTTTATTTAAAATAAAAGTTTAAAGTTCTTTTTGTTTGATATGCTTTTATAATTTGTTATTGATTGGTATATATTAGTATGTTATATTTGTATTGTTAAAGATATGTTAACGATTTAGTAGAATTAGAAGTTTTAACTTATTTATAGTATGAAAAAATTATTTATTTTTATACTAAGTTAAAGTATTTATAAGGAGATAGATGAAAAAAATAATTTTGTTGGTATTAGTTTTGTTAATAATTTTTTTGATATATTTTAATTTTAAAAGAGAAAATTGTGAGTGTAAATTATGTCAATGTAATCCTAAAAATACAAAAAATATTATTTATGGTGAAATAATAAAAATTGAATATAATAGGATTTTCATTAAAACTGTTGAAGAACAAGATTGGATAATTAAACATAATTTAAAAGATGAATTAAAGTTAGGACAGTCTATTAAGGTAGAACATACTGGGGTAATAGATCAGAGTAATCCTCCTATTGTATATGCTGTTTGTATAGAATTAATAAAATAAGTTTTTATATATGTTTCGGTGTAAAGCTTTTTAATTAGTAATAGGAAGATAGTAATATAAAGTTTTAAATGAATGATACAAAATTTTAAAAGATTATATTTATTTTAGTTAGTGAAGAAGATTTTAGAGAAAAGAATATTAGTAATTATTTAGATATGTTTAAGTTTGGGATTAAAATATCAAGAATATCTTAAAGTACTTTTAGGAATTGTTAAAGAATATATTATAGTGGATAGTTAAATAGTGGATACAAATTACTTAATATAATAAAGAGACAAAAATAAGAGTGATAGTATTAATTTATTAATTAAAGAAGTAGAAAGTGATAGAAAATTTTATCAATATAGAGAAAATCAAGTAAAAAGAATGACATTAAAGCATAATTATTTAGTTTAATACTTGTAAAAAGAGTTTGAAAAATATAAAATGTATGCTATAATACACTTGTATTTGAGGGAGGTGCATGACACATGGCTAAGAAAGAAAATCGTGAAGGTGTAGCATTACAATGTACAGTTTGTAAAGAAATAAACTACCTAACTAGTAAAAATAAAAAGAATACTGAAGGTAAAATTGAAATAAATAAACATTGTCATAGATGTAATAAGACAACAGTTCATAAAGAAAGAAAGGCGGCATAGTAAATGATAAATGTTAATGATTTAAAGAATGGTATGACTATATGTTATGAAAATAATGTTTATCAAGTTATAGAGTTTCAACATGTTAAACCTGGTAAAGGTGGAGCTTTTGTTAGAACTAAACTTAAAAATTTAAGAACTAATAGTACTCAAGAAATTACTTTTAATGCGGGTATAAAAATAGAGAAAGCACAAGTTGAGAAAAGAGAATTATCTTATCTTTATAATTCTTCTGATACTTATGTATTTATGGATAATAGTTCTTATGAACAAATGGAATTAAGTAAGGATAAGCTTGGTAATAACATTAATTTCTTAAAAGAAGGTATGAGTGTAGAAATCATGAACTATGATGGTGAAGTTCTTGGTGTAAGTTTGCCAGAAAAAGTTAGTTTTGTTGTTACAAGTACAGAACAAGCAGTTAAAGGTAATACTACTAGTGGAGCTTTAAAGGATGCCACTATTGAAACTGGATATACTTTAAAAGTACCTTTGTTTATTGCAGAGGGAGAAGAAATAATAGTTACTACTAGTGATGGTAAATATTCGAGCAGAGCTTAATCAAAGTTAGGCTTTTTTCTTTAGGGGGAAATATGAGTTTAAATGAATTTTTTGATATTGTATGGGAATATTTAGATGATCAAATAAAATTGAATGCGAGTTTAGAAGAGATAAAAAAATTATTTTTTAGTTTATGTAATTCAAGAGAAGATTATTTTGTAGAAGTTAATTCTTTTATTTATTTTAATCATAAAGAATTAGAAGAAGATGATAGAATAAATTTTATAGAAAATGAAAACAGTAATTATTTATTTTCTATAGAATTTGAGGATGAAAAGCTAATGTTTTCTATAATTGTTGATAAAGTGTTTAATGTAACATTAAAGTATTCTTGTGAAAATGAATATCAGGAAGATATTATAATTGATTTAGAAATAAGAGATGATTATAGTATCTGGCAAACAATTAAGGAAGTATATGATGAAAGAGGATATTATCATAACTTTTTAGTGGATGTAGTTGCATATGACAGAAATCATAAAGAGGATTTAATAGAAGAATGTGCAGATAGAAAGTTAAATGTTTTTGGAGAATTCTTTGGTTTAACGTTTGAAGAAGCAAAAAAATATATTAATGATTTTAAAAGTAATAAGCAATTTCTTAATAATGCTAAGATGATGTTAGAGATGAGTATATTAGATGATATGTTTTCTTTAGATTATTGTAAATTAGTAGAACCTTTTAATATAAGTGATTTGAAGAATAAAATAATATCTTTAGAAGATGGAAGTGAGTTTGAAAATGATATAAATGTTAATAGAGTTAATGATATTTGTAAAAGTTTAGTTGATTTTATAGGATTGGACGGGGAATGCACTTTAAGTTTTAATTTACTTTTAAATATTGTTCATTATTGTATGTTAGAAACAGATGTTTTGTATACGAATGGGATTATTATTAAAAAAGTAGGAAATAAACGTATTATTTATAATATTAATATTAGTATGGATGGTATTACTGTTATTCCGAGTGAAACAAATAGGGAATATTTAGAGAGATTATATTATAGTGCTGACAGTAATGAAGAAGTACCTGGGTTAGCAGAGTTTTTTGGGTTTGGAAATAGTAGGAGGTTAGGTTAAAATATGAATTTTGAGGATATTTTTAATGAAACATGGGAGAATTTACCAGATAGTTTATTAGATAATAAAAGTTTAGAAGAAATAAAAAGACAGATATTAGATTTAGTTTCTACATTTAATGAAAAAGATAAGAATAATTATTCATTTAGAATTAGAGAAGATATTTTAGGTGTGATAGATTTCTATGAAAATGATAAAATTTTTGTTATAGAAGAAAAATTAAGTGAGTTATTTGGGTTAGAGTTTGGAGAAGATAAATTATTTTTTTCTATAAGATTAACTGATGAAATATATAATGTTACTTTTATGTGGTCAAGATTAAATAAATATAACCATGATACAGTGATAAATTTAGTTATAGATTCAGATAAAACTTTATGGGATATTTTGAGTGTTGTTAAAGACAATAATGAATATTATTATGACTATAAACGTGAATATTTTAGTATGACTTGTGATAATAAATTGGTTATAGATAAAGATGTAGAAGAAAAGAAAGATAGAGATTTTAGTGAATTTTTTGGAATACCTATGAAAGAAGTAAGAGGTATAAGATTAAATTTTAGTAAAAATAGAGATTTAATAAATAAAATGCTTGCTAGTAAAGACATGAAGTATATGGATAATATATATTCTAATAATAATATAGTTTTTGATGAACCATTTAGTATAAATGAATTACCTTATATTATTTTAGGAAGTGAGTTAATTCAATGTGATGATGAAAGTAGAAAAAGATTAGAAAAAGTTGTAAATAATATTTTTAACTATATAGGTAATAAAGGAGAAATTGTTGTAACTCATAATCTTATTATGAATATTCAATCTTATGTGTATTTAGATTATGATATTTTGGATACTACAGGATATATAGTTAGAAAAATTGATAATGAATATATTATTTTTAATGTTAATATAAGTCATAATAGTATTTTAGTAATACCAAGTAATATTACTAGACAAGATTTGATTTCTTTATATAATAGCTCTGGTAATAGCGAGCATAGTATTCAGTTAGATGAATTTTTTGGAGTGGCTAATATAAAGAAATTAGAAAGTAAAGATTAATATGAATGATTTGATTAATGATATTTTTAGTTTAATACCTAGTGAAATAAAAGATAATTTGTGTTTTAATGAACTTAAAAAGCAATTACTTGATAATGTTGATGATGAATGTGAAATTTTAGTTAGTGAAGATATATTAAAAGATCTTAATGTTATGGATTATTCAAATATTGGGGTTCTAAAAGGAGATTGTAAATTACTTTTTTCTTTAGAAAAAGAAGAAGATTTAATTTTTACTATAACTAAGAGTGAGCAATATGATGTTAATTTAACTATTTGTTTTCAAGATGAAAATATTTTTACTGAAGATGATATTAGAATGACTATTAAAGATGGTATAACTTTTTTAAAGCATAATTATAATGTTAGTACTGAAGATGAATATTATTTGGATTATAAAACAGATTATTATAAATATGATAGCAAATTCATTAGAAAAGTAATACTTTTTGTTGATCAATTGAAGGATAATGATTTTATTGAGTTTTTTAGTGTAGAAAGTGAACGTGTTCGTGATTGTAGGTTACATTTTAAAGAAAATATTGAATATATAAATTGTTCTAAAGTTAAAGGTATTATGAAAACAATAGATGAGGCATACATGGAAAATGGCATAGTGCTTTCGTCTGTAATGCAAAGTGAAGAAATTTTTGATAAAATCATACATGAAGAATTAGAAGATGAAATAATAAGTGAAGATGATATTGTTAGTGAAAGATTAGATATTTTAGAAAATATGTTAAGAGCTTATATTGGGTATGATGGAGAATTTGTTTTTAGTTATAATTTGTTATTTAATATCAGAACTTATTTAAGAAATATGATTCCATTTTTATCTACGAATGGAATTATTTTAAGAAAGTTAGGTAATGAATTTACAATATTTCAGGTTTATTTTGCTCATGAAAATTTAATAGTTATAAGTAAAGATATTTCTAAAGAAGAGGCTAGAAATTTATATGAAAGTTATTATGATAATGAGACAACTCCTGGTCTTAAAGAATTTTTTGAAATAATTAAAGAAAAAAGAAAAGATAAATAGTATAACAAGTAATAAGTCACATATATTTTAGTGTGGAGGGTATTTATGATAAATAAACAAAGTATGTGGTTTTTAACACTTTTATCTTTGGTATTAGTTCTTGGAATTTATTATGTAACTATGCCTAATGATCTTTTGAGTAGTAAGATTACAGGAGAAGAAATGGATAAGCAAACTCAAGTTAATGTCAGCGAGGGAGATGTATTAATAGCTATGAGGGCTAATAGAGATGAAAAGGTATCTTTAGAAATAGAGGAATTACAAAAAGTACTTACAGACCCATCTAAAAATAGTGATGAAAAGAATAGTGCTTTTAATGAGCTTAAAGTACTTAATTTGAATATAGGAAAAGAAGAGGAACTTGAGAAAAAGATAGAAGAAGAATTTGGCATAAAAAGTTATATAGAAGTTAATAAAGATAATATTAAAGTTGTAATAAATTCTAAAGAGCATGATGCAAAACTTGCTAATAATATAATGAGAAGTATTCAAGCAGAATATAAAGAAAAAATGTATATAACTATACAATTTGAATAGTTATCACATAACAAAATTTTACTCATAAACTAATATAGATGATATTTTATAAAATGAGGGGAGTGTTTATGAGTAAGAGTATTTTAACTAGTAGAGAGAAAGAAATCTTTTTACTTTTAGTAAAGAATAAGTCTACTAAAGAGATAGCAGATAAACTTGATATAAGTGAAAAGACAGTGAGAAATCATATTTCTAATGCTATGCAAAAATTAGAAGTTAAAGCAAGAACGGCAGCAGTCATTGAACTTCTTAAACTTGGTGAGATTAAAATAGATAATGATATTTAATAATTTTAAGAGGCAATATGTGTCTCTTTTATTTTTTCTTTGTTGACTTTAAGTTCTTTTATGATATGATAGTTTTAGAAAGGAGTATATTTGACAAATATTTATTGTTGAAAGAGAGGAATGATTTATATGAGAAAATTAAAAATGTTTTTAATGTCTGCATTATTAATGATAGGTTTAGTAAGTATTCCAACATTAAATGCAGAAGTAGTAGGAAATTCTAAGTTAGAAAGTCTTACTGTAAGTGCTGGAACTTTAAGTCCAGAATTTAAAGATGATGGAACTGCTGATTTTACAGTAGAAGTTGAAAATAATGTTGAAAAAATATCTATTACTGCTACTGCTGGAACTGGTTTAACTGTTGAAGGTGGAAATGTAGTAGATGCTCAATTAGAAGCTGGAAAATCTACACCATTTACTATTACAGTAAAAAATGCTGATGATTCAGAAGTTAGTACTTATACTGTTACAGTAACAAGAAAAGCAGCAACACCAGTAGAACCAACAGAACCAACTGATGAAGAAAAAATGAATGAATTAATTAAAGATATTGAATCTTTAATAGCTTCTGATGATGAATTAAAGGATATAGTTGAAGTAACTGGATATTATGGGAAAACTATTAGTTTTGAATATTCAGCTGTTTTAGAAGATGGAACATTAATAAAATCATCAACTAGTGTTACTGTAGAAGAATATGATGCATCAAAAGTAATTACTTCACTTAAGGAAAATTTAGATAATTCAGAATTAGAAATAGTTCTACCTGAGTCTAATGTTATTACAAATACTGTTTTAGAATTAATGAAATTAGTTGGTCAAACTTTCTATTTTTCAGGTAATGCTGATAGATATGTAGAGTGGGAAATTGATGGAAGTAAAATAACAGATGTTGATAATGAACTTAACTTAAATGTTTTAGTTGGTGAAGAAGTAACTGAAGATATAAGAAAAGCTATTGAAAGCTTATTAGTTGATAAAACTAAAAGTTTAGTAGTAGATTTTGCTCACAGTGGTAATTTACCAGAAGGAACTAATGTTTCAATGTATGTTGGAGATAAATTTAAAGAAGGGGATGTATTATCATTATTCTATTATAATCCAACTACTAAGAAGTTAGAAGAAACAGTAAAAAATATAAAAGTTTTTAATGATGGTTATGTTCAATTTAATTTAGAACATTGTAGTTCATATGTTCTTGTTAAGACAACAAATAATGCTGCTACTGGTACTACTAATGTAATTCTATATTCTGGAATTATGGTAATTGCTTTAGCAGGAATTGTAGTTTTATTTAAGAAAAAAAATAACTAATTGTTATTGTTGGACAAGTCTTTTGACTTGTTTTTATTTTGTTTACATGTTACTATTGATGTTAGAGAGTGAATTATGAAAAGTAAAGTGAAAAAAAAGAAAAAATCTGTAAATAATAGTAAAAATAAAAAACGTAAAAATACAAAAAAAACTATTAATAAAAAAGTAACTAAAAATAATCAAAAAAATTTAAATAAAGATAAAAATAATAAAAGTAAAAAAACTATTCAAAAAAGTGATGTTGAATCTCATTCTAAAAACAATATAAATAAAAATAATGATAAATCTAATGAAATAAATAATAATCTTAAAGAAGTAAGTGAAATAAAAACTTTAAAGAATAACTCTAGTAAAGTTGATGATTTAAAGAAATCTAATATTAGTAAAACTAAAAAGTTAGAAGATTCTAATATTAAGTTGGATGATACAAAAAAAACTAGTGAAGTAAAAACTTTAAGAAATAATATAAGATTATTTAATGTTATTAGATATATAATTGTTTTTATATTAATTGGCATTATAATATTTTGTGGATATAAATTATATGTTTTAGGAAGAGATACTATTAGAAATAAAATAGATAGTGAGAAATTAAGGGAAAGTGTAATTATAAATAAACCTAATACAAATGAAGAAAAACCTAATGATGAAGAAAATAAGAAACCTAGCATTGAAGATATAACAATAGATTTTAATACATTACTAAATACTAATAAAGATACTGTTGGATGGATAATGTTTAATAATGATTTAATTAATAATCCAGTTGTTCATACAAGTAATAATTTTTATTATTTAAATCATACTTTTAATAAAATAAATAGTGTAGTAGGTACTATTTTTATGGATTATAGAAATAATTCTTTTAATGATAGGAATGTTGTTTTATTTGGGCATTCTAATTTAGATAGAAGTATGTTTGGTTCTTTAAATGATGTTTTTAAAGATGGATTTTTTGATAGAGAAGGTGCAGATATAATATATATATTTGATACAAATAATAATTTACTTAAATATCAAATTTTTAGTTATTATAATATTAATAGTGAAGAATATTATATTACAACTCATTTTAATGATCAGAGTTTTCAAGTTTTTATAAATACTATTAAGAGTAGAAGTTATCAGAATAGGAATATTGAAGTTACAGTTGATGATAAGATTCTAACTTTGTCTACTTGTGCAGGAGCAGAAGGTACTGACAGAAGAAGAGTTATACACGCTAAGAGAATTAATTAGATTTGTGACTATTTATTTAGTCATTTTTTAATATTTACATCATAATATTAATTAGTGAGGTGGCTCATGTTAAAAAAACTTGGACTTAGAAAAATTGCTGTTACTACTAGTGCTCTTTTTGTGATAGGACTTTTGTATTTGTTTCCTAGCGCTAATAATTTGGAAATTAATCCAAATATTAGTTATGTGGAAGAAAGTGATTATACTCCAGTCTATCTTTTAGATGAGTATAATTATGTTAGTGAGGTCAATGCACATGTGAGTGAGGAAAAATTAGAGGATAGACTTAAGAAAAAAATAGAACTTATTACAGTTAATAAGCATGATGGTAAAATTCCTAAAGGGTTTAGACCTGTAATACCAGAAGGGACTAATTTAATATCTTTAGAGATTGAAGGAGAACAAGTTACTGTAAATTTTTCTAAAGAATTATTAAGTATTAGTAGTATTCAAGAAGAGAAAATGATTGAAGCAATTGTTTATACTTTAACAAGTGAGGAAGAAATAAAAAAAGTAGTTATAAAAGTAGAAGATAAAGTTTTAAGTAAATTACCTAATTCTAATAAGATTGTACCTAGTCCTTTAGATAGAACTTATGGTATTAATAAAGATTATGATATTAATAGCTTATATGGACTAACTAAAACAACTGTTTATTATACTAGTAATTATGAAGATATGACTTATTATGTACCAGTTACAAAGGTTAGTAATAGCAATGAAGAAAAAGTAACTGTAATTGTTAATGAATTAAAAAGTAGTCTTTTATATCAAAGTAATCTTTCTAGTTATTTAAGTAGTAGTGCAGAGTTAAAAAAATATGAAGAGTTAGAAGATGTAATGAAATTGACATTTAATGATAAGATATTTGATTCTATATATAATCAAAATATTTTAGAAGAAGTAGTATATACTATTGGTATGAGTGTAATGGAAAATTATGATGTTAGTAAAGTTGCTTTCTATGTTGAAGATAAGGAAATATTAGTTTTTGAGTAGGGATTTCCTTATTTTTTCTTGTATTTTATGAAGGAGGATTTATATGAAGAGAAGTAATATTATACCTAATTATACTTTAGGAGAGGAGTTAATTAATTCTATTAGTCATGGAATAGGGGCTTTATTTTCCTTGATTGCTTTAATTTTAATGATAATAAAATCTGATCGTGTTCTTGAATATATAACTTGTACTATTTTTGGTACTTCAATGATTGCGCTTTATACTATTAGTTGTATTTATCATGCTTTGTCTCCAAAAATTTCAGGTAAAAAAGTTTTAAGAATATTGGATCATTCAAATGTTTATATGCTGGTTTTTGGGACATATATTCCTATTTCTTTACTTGGTATATGTGGTATAAAATCAGTGATTTTAGTTTGTTTTGTTGGTATTATTACTTTAGTTGGTATAATACTTACTTGTATAGATATAGATAAGTTTCAGGTTGCATCTGTTGTTTGTCATTTACTTAATGGTTGGAGTGCTTTGGTAGGATTAAATAATTTGTATGATAATATTGGTTTTTATGGAGTTTTATTTTTAATTTTAGGTGGAGTAATGTATTCTTTAGGTTCTATTCTTTATGGAATAGGTTCGCATGTAAGATATGCTCATTCAGTTTTCCATTTCTTTTGTATTATAGGAACTGTATTTCATTTTGTTTGTGTTTATTTATATATTTTATAAAATTAAAAACTTCCTAAATTAGGAAGTTAATTTTTACAGTGGCGACTCCGAGACGATTCGAACGTCCGACCGACGGCTTAGAAGGCCGTTGCTCTATCCTGCTGAGCTACGGAGTCAGCTAACACTTATAGATTATACAATAAAGATTGTTATATTTCAAGTGTTTTGGTAAAAATATTAGTAAATTATGGAGTTAACTAAATTTAGTTTTCTTTTATTTTGTCTATTAATTATAAATATATGTTTAATTTTTTAGTTTTAATTATGATAAATACTTTTTTATTTCAATTTTGTATACACTTTTAATGTATATATAAGTACTTTATTAATATACTATTTTTACAATTATTTTACATATCAATGTTTATTTATTTTATTAAAAGCGTTTTAAAGTTTTGCCATCGTATATAGTAAGTAGGAGGGCAAGAAAATATGAAAAGAAAAAAATTAATTCAGTTACAAGAAGATAAGAATGATTGTGCCGCGGCTTCTTTATCGTCTATAATAAAATATTATGGTGGATATTTAGATATGGAAACAATAAGAAATATTATTAATACTACAAAAAATGGTACTAATGCTTATGATATTATCAGAGGTAGTGTGGAAATAGGTTTTGATGCTTATGGCAGAAAGGTAAGTTTTGCTGATATAATTAATCAAAAAGATAAATTTCCTGTTATAGCTCATGTTAGAAAAAATAATATGTATCATTTTGTAGTTATATATGATGTTTTTGAAAATCGAAATAAAATTCTTGTAATGGATCCTGGTGTTGGAATGATAGAATATAGTTATGAGGATTTTGAAAGTATTTATTTGGGAGTTTTATTATTTTTTAATAAGGTAAAAAATTTGCCTTATATTAAACAAGATAATAAATTATTTAAAATTATATTAAAAGGACTTCAAAATAATAAAAAGCTTTTGATATTACTTTCTTTGATTTCGTTGTTCGCTTTTGTTTTTAGTTTAATAGATACATTTTATTATAAGATGTTATTTGATAATGTGATTAAAGATAAAAATATTTTAATAAATTATGCTTTAATATTTTGTATATTTGTTATAATAAAAAATATTTTAATTTATATAAGAAATAAATTATCTTTAAAAATTAATTACAAGATGGATTATTATGTTAATAAAGAAACTTTGAGTAGAATTTTTGACCTTCCTATAAACTACTA
The DNA here is from genome assembly GCA_947650795.1 of uncultured Bacillota bacterium. Lineage (GTDB taxonomy): Bacteria > Bacillota_I > Bacilli_A > RF39 > UBA660 > MGBC139354. Next base: position 25,396 of record CANSWR010000014.1, read on the forward strand.
CAAGAATAAGTCTACTGGTGAGATTATAGCTCGTATAAACGATTTAGAGTCTTTAAAAGAACTTATTTCTAGTCTCGTCTTGAATACCTTTGTGGATGTTTTACTTATATTTATAGCACTCAGTTTTATGTTGATACTTAATAAAGTTCTAACTTTTATAGCAATTATAATAATTATTATTTATGCTTTGATAATTAAAGTTTATCATAGGAAAGTAAATACTAATATAAGGCTTGTACAAGAAAGTAAAGGATTTTATAATCATAATTTGATTGAAACTTTTGACTCACTAGAAAGTATAAATAATTTAAACATAAAAAATATTAGAAAGAAAATGATTGGTGAATCTTATTTAAGTTATAGTAAACTAAATAAAAATATTGATGCTTGTTTTATAAATCAAAATTTTCTTAAAGGACTTGTGTATGATGTTTTAATGATTTTGCTTCTTAGTGTTGGGGGTCTAATGGTAATTAATAAAAATATGAGTGTTGGAGATTTAATTCTTATTTACATGTTGATTACTTATTTTTTAGGAGTTATAAAGTCTTTATTAGATAGAAATTTAGAAATATCTTATATTCTTAATAATATGAGTAAAGTAAATGGAATGTTAGTAGAAAAGAATATTAAAAAAGAGTTTAATAATGTATCTGGAGATATTTGCATAAAAAATTTAAGTTTTTTATATGGTAATGACAAAAAGGTTATTAGAAATCTTTCTCTTAAAATTAAAAGTGGAGATAAGATACTTATTACTGGAAATAGTGGAAGTGGGAAAAGCACACTTTTAAAATTACTTGTTAAATATTTTGAAAATTATAAAGGAAATATTTTTATAGGTAATAGAGAATTAAGAACTATTGATATTGAAGATATTAGGAATTCTTTTGTTTATGTTTCTCAGAATGAAAAGATTTTTAGAGATACTTTAAAAAATAATATTCTTTTAGGAAGAAATTTTAGTGACGATGACTATGAAAGAATAATTAAAATATGTTGTTTGAATGATGTTAGAGACATTAGAAAGTTTAAGGATGATTTTATGATTGAGTCAGATGGATTTAATATTAGTGGTGGTGAGAGACAGAGAATAGTTTTAGCACGAGCTCTTCTTAAAAATTCTAATTATATAATTTTGGATGAAGCGTTAAGTGAAGTTAATGAAGATTTAGAAAAAAAGATTATCTATAATATATTAAAATATCATAAAAAACAAACTTTAATTTATGTAACGCATAAAGAAGAAATTAAAAAAATATTCTCTGTAGTTTATGATATAGAAAGGAGTAGATGAATGAAAAGAGATGAATTAACTTTAATAGTTGGTGGTGCCAGCTGGGGATTTTGGACTATAGTAGGTGGAGCAGTATCTTTTGTGCTAGGTTTCATTGAAGGATTAGTAAATCCTATAAAATGTGGTAGATAAAATTATATTACTTTTAAGAAAGGAGGTGATACTATGAGAAAAGAAGAATTAATAAGTGTTTATGGTGGCTTTGATTTTTCAGCAACTTTATTAAATGCAATTGTTAAGGGAATTACTTCTATTTATGATATTGGTAGAAGAATAGGTTCAGCATTAATTAGATATAAAAATGGCAATGTATGTAATTAATATTATTTCGGTATAGCTTTTATAGTTATACCATTTTATATTAACATAGTAAATGTAAATTAAAATTACTTTTTTGTAAATATTAAGTATATAATGTTATAATAGTCTTGTTGTAAGTGAATTGCAACCTAAAGGTGGTTAAATGCAACTGTAATTTTTGTTATAGTTGTTACTTGAGGTGAATAGCATTGAAAGTATTTTTTAAAAATAATTTGAATATTATAATATTTATTTTAAGTAGTATATTTATAGAATTGTTTGCTATTACATATACTACATGTGGATTTTATTTAAGTAATCCTTTTTATCCGTTTATGATACTTTTGTTTTTTGTAACTATTTTATTGTTAATTAAAAACAAAATAATAAGATTAATTACTAGTGTGTTGTTCTTAGGAATACAGTTAGCACTAGATGTAATGTTTATTTTCTTATATGATTCTAATGGAACTGTATTTGAATGGGCAATGTTTAATCAAAGAACAGACGCTTTTGGAACCCTTGAGACATATGATTTACAATATGGTTATCTCTTTATTTGTGTAACTGTTATATTAATTCCAGCAATTTATCTTTTTATTAAATATTTTAAAGATAGGAAAGATAAGAATATTATAAAAGATAAATATACAAAAAAGAAAATTATTTATTTGTTTTCTCTGATGATTATGTCTTTAATGTATGTTGTGATGTTACCAATATATGAAACACAATTAAACAAAGATACTATTTATACATCAAGGCTTTATAGTACAACTGCAAATAATTATCAATCAATTGGAATGATAGGTAATGGAATTTATCAGATTATAAGTGGTAAAATAGTTGTTAATTATAGTGATTTAAGTGATGTGGATGATTTTATATATAAAGAAAGAATTGTAAAAAGTGATTATAATGGTATAAGTAAAGGAAATAATTTGATTTTAATTTTGATTGAAAGTGGAGAATGGTATCCTTTTACTATGTATCCAGAAAAAACTTCTATTTTATATCCAAATTTGACTAAGTTTATGGAAGAAGGACTTATAGCTACTAATTTTTATCAAAAAGAAAAAACTGATGTTAGTGAAGCTTTGTCAGTTTTAGGAAATTATCCTACAGGAAAATATGTTAACTATGATTTCGCAAATAATTCATACCCTTATGCGTTACCTAGTTTACTTAAATCAAGTGATGAAAATATGGTTGTTAAAAGTTATCATGCTAATTATGGGAATTTCTATAATAGATATAGTCTTCATAAATCTTGGGGATTTGATAGTTTAACTGCAATAGACGAGATGAAAGAGTATGGAGTAGAAGATACTTGGAAACATAAAGATGGAGAAAGAAATTTGGATTCAGTGACTTTCAATAAAATGAAAGAAGAGATGTTTTTAAAAGAAGAAAGATTTTTCTCATTTATATTATCATTTACTATGCATGGTTATTATGGTAAAAGAGAAACCTTAGAACCATATTATAAAATATTAGAAGAAAATGGAATTTTAAATAATCCTGTAGATGAGAAAGAAGAGTATTTAAAAACTTATATGGCGGCTTTTATGGATTTTGATAAAGCTGTTGGTGAAATGATGAATTATTTAGAGGGAATTAATAAATTAGATAATACTACTATCATAATGTATAGCGATCATAATACATATTATAATAGTTTAACTTATTATGCAAAGGATATAGAAGAGAAATATAATTCAGAATTATATCATATTCCTATGGTTATATATGATAAGAAACTTACTGATAAATATATAAGTGATAATGGTACAAATCAAATAACTAAATTTACTACTACTTCTGATATTACACCTACAGTATTAGATATTTTTGGAATAGATGGATGGAAGAATTTATATTTTGGAAATACTATATTTGATAAAAATCTAGAAAGTATAGTATTTAGTAGGAACTATGGTATATTCATTTCTGATAAATTAGTAGGTTATTCTATTAATAGTTTAAAATACAAAGAAAAAGATATTACTAAAGAAGATATTAAGGATTTTGAAAAAAGAGCACTTGTACATTTAGAGAAATTGAAATATATAGATAAAATATATTATTCAGATTATTTTAAAAATCATGATTATATAAAATAACTGGTGTAAACCAAAAAAGGTTGACATCATTTGAGGTGTGTGATAATATAATTAAATGAAAAGGAGAGATAAATAATGGTAAAATTAAGACTTAAAAGAATGGGAAGTAAGAAAAGACCTTTCTATAGAATAGTAGCAGCAGATTCTAATGCTAGAAGAGATGGATCTTTTATAGAATTAGTTGGTACTTATAGTCCACTTGAAGATTCTAAAATTAATATTAATGAAGAGGTAGCTATTAAATGGTTAAATAATGGAGCTATGCCTACAGATACAGTTAGAAATCTTTTAAGTAAAGCTGGTATAATGGAGAAATTCCATAATAGTAAGAATAGTAAATAATGAGTATAGAGGAATTTGCTGAGTTTCTAGTTACTAATATTGCTAAAGAATCTGATTTAGTTAAAGTAAAGAAATTTGAAACAGAAGAAGGTTTATTTCTTGAAATAATGGTAAGTGAAAGTGATATGCCACGAGTAATTGGAAGGCATGGAAAAGTGGCAAACTCAATTAAAGGTTTAATTCAAGCTAAAGCTTATAATGATGGAATTGATAAGCTAAATATTAATATTGATTCCTTCTAAAATTTATAAACATTAAAAAATCGCAAATTTAATTTTTGTGATTTTTTTTGCTTTACATATCTTTAAAGCATTATAAACACTGATGACTTTACACACCTTTACAAAATACTGAGTTATTCACAAAAAAAAATTCTCAAAAAATTTGTCGAATTTAGTGGAAATTTATAAAATTATGTTTTATAATGTATCTATAAAATATGTAAGGGTGTGATTTTTATATGCGAAATATGAAAAGTTTTTTTAGGGCGCATAAACGTTCTAAAAAGTTTCTTTTTATGACGGCAGTACTAGCAGTATTTAGTGTGATGACTATTTCGTCTTATGCTTATTTTGTAGTTACTACAAATGGTTATAAGGCTAGCGAATTATTGGTCGCTAAGTTGTCATATGGTATTAATATAGTAGAAGATGGTGCTACTGGAAGTACTATTAATAGTAATATAGTTAATGTTCCAGCTGGCAAAAAAGCTTTCTTCTTTGTAACTGTTACTAGTGTTAATAAGATAGATAGTAAATATACTTTAGCTTATAAAACTAGTAGTCAGGCAGTAGTAAAATATACAGACAAAACTCCTTGGACTAGTTCTGGTTATATTGAAGGTTATGACAATAGCACATATACTAAAAAAATTAGAGTTGTAGTTGATAATACAGCTAATGGTGAGGCAGCAACTGTTAATTTTGGAGTATATGGAGGGTATACATTTAATAGCTATACAGCAATTAGTTTAGGAGATGGGTATTTCTCAGTAGGTGGACCTTATGAGGAAACAGTTGCTACTGTAGGTGAAAGATTAGTAGATATAGTTGAGAAAGAAACTGATTGTGTTACTTCTTCAACTAACAATTGTGTTTATGGTGGAGGTTCATTAGCTAACTATTTACAGTATCCAGCAAATGAAGATGTATCAAAAAATATTTGGAGAATATTAGGTACTTATCAAATTGGAGATAAAATAGTAGCAAAAATAGTTAGTGATTTGACAGGTAATACTACAGTAACAGAATTGCCTACAAGTTTATCTAATTTTTATGGAACACTTGAAAATGTAGATAATGTAGTATATAAAACTAATATGTTTAATTGTACGTCTAGCGGTTGTGCAACAAGTGCCTACACAAATATAGGTTTGATAACTACTTTTGAGTATAATTCTATTGGTGGAATTAATTCTTATTTAGCTAATTCAAATAGTTTCTTTGCTATAGATGGTTCTGGAGTTAGTAATATTACTAGTGGTGGAATCGAAGCAACAAGTGGTGATACTAGTAGTGGATTGAGGCCAAGTGTGTATTTGAAAACAGATTTGCAAGTTACAGGAAGTGGAACAGCAAGTGATCCGTATAGAATAAGTCAAAAAAGTGATATTAATTTAGTTGCTTATACTTTAGATGGAGCAGCTACAGAGAAAACTTTCCAATTTCTTCTAGCTAATAATGTTGTTAGAGAAGTTTCTTGTGAAAAAGGAACTAAGGCGACATGGGATTATGCAAGAAATACAATAACTTTATCAGAAGTAGTAATTCCAGATTATTGTACTATTGATTTTGGAGATGGGTATGCAGTTAATTTGGTTGCAAATAATGGCCGAGTTACTAGTCCTAATCCAGTAGCTATTGGATATAATGGAAGTGTAAGTTTTGATGTTGCAGCTAACGCAGGTTATAAATTGGAAGGCGCAACATTAAGTTGTGCAGGAGGAGCGACAGCGAATTTAGTTAATGGCAAAGTTAATGTTTCAGGAATTACGTCAGCTCAGACTTGTACAATTAATATGGCAAAACAACCTTATAAGATTACAATGAATGTACCAAATGGTTCTAGTAATCCTGCAAATAAAGATATTCTTTATAAAGAAAGTGGAGAATTTACTATTACAGCTGGAGCTGGTTATGATACAGCTGGAATGACAGTAAGTTGTACAGGAGGAACTAAGGCAACAGTAAGTGGTTCTAAAGTTACAGTAAGTGATGTGACTAAAGCTGATACTTGTACAGTCACTTTGGGAAGAAAAACATATACAGTAACAGCAAGCGTAACAGGAGGAAGTGCAAATCCAACAAGTAGAACAGGTGTTGCTCATGGAGGAAGTACAACATTTACAATAAGTGCGTCAGCTAATTATAATTTAAGTGGAGCAACAGTAAGTGGAACAGGATGTACACTTTCAAGTGATAAGAAAACATTAACAGCAAGTAATGTAACAAGCAATAGAACATGTACAGTAACAATACCATTGTCATATCAAACATTAGCAAATACAATAAAGTCAGCATATCCAAGTAAGGGAGCAAGGTCATCATTTAATGCGATATATACAACAACAGGATTACATACAATAGCAGATTATGATGGAAAGACATCATACTACTTCACAGGGAATCCAAACAACTGGGTAAGTTTCGCTGGAAAGTTGTGGAGAATCATAAGAATAAATGGAGATGGATCTGTAAGGTTGTTGTACGCTGGAAGTGGTGGAACAGATGGATACTTGACCAATGTAGGACAAACAGCATATAATCCAAGCTATAATCATCCAGCATATGTAGGATGGAAATACACAGTAGGTGGTTCTCAATCAGCAGACCGTGGTAATTCAACAGTAAGTCCAATATATAGTAAAGTAAAAAGTTGGTATGATACTTTAAGTAGTACAGATAAAGCATATATAAATACAAATGCAGTATATTGTAATGATAGAAATATCACAAGTGGGTCATATAGTACAAGTAGTACATTCTATTATGCAGGGTATACAAGATTTGTAACAAATAAAAATGCTCCAACATTGTCATGTCACACAAGTGATCAATTTAAAGATGGATTTGGTTTGATGACAGCAGATGAAGTAGTAATGGCAGGTGGTTTATATGGTACAAATAACCCTAACGTTTATTACTACCTAAATAAAGATGGAGGTAGTGCCACTGGATCATACTGGTGGTGGACAATGAGTCCGTTGAATTGGGATGGCACTTGGGCGCGCGTGTTCCTTGTGTATGGTTCTGATTATTCGCCTGGGCGGATGAGCGCTGCAAGAGTTAAGGATACTCGTGCAGTCGTTCGTCCAGTAGTGTCTCTGAAATCTAGTGTACTGGTAACTGGAGGTAACGGAACAGGAGCAAGTCCATATACGTTGATGAATGGATAAGAAGCAAGGTAAATAAGGGGTATGCAGGGATTCGAGGTAAGAAGGAAACTCAATAATAAGACTGAATGAGTCTTATTATTGAGGGCTTATGAAACATTTTTGTACCAAATTAAGTATAAGCATCTGTAATAAAAAGTAAGTGGAAATAATTATTTATAAAAGTGTGTGTAGCTATAAGAATTGATGTTTAACTAAGAAGATGGAGAAATGA
>CANSWR010000015.1 GCA_947650795.1 uncultured Bacillota bacterium
TTATCATTTTGTATATATAATATAGAATATTAAAGTATATTATTAGTACTAAACCTAATACTGGTGTTTTTGTTCCTAAACTAAATATTACATATAGAAACATTATTAAAGTTATTATTTTATAAGCTATATTAAGCTTCTTTATTTCTGATATTACAATAGGTAATAATATTATTAATATAGACCCTAGTACATTCGCTGAATAAAACCATCCTGCACTTCCTAGTTTACTATGCCAATAACTATCAAATCCTATTCCTAAAATATTAGGTATAAATGTTAATATTAAATATATATAGAATATATTTCTTATATGTTTTTTTTGAAGTGTTTCTTCTTTAAAAATGGTTATAAATGAAATAAGTAAAAATATAAAGTAATATGTTGTTAGTGTTGTTTTTAATTCAGTAAATATTATATCTGCTCCTTTATAAAAATACATAGATAATGTGTGGATAAGTATACAAGTTATTAACAAAGTTAAGTAAGTTAATGTTTTCTTTTTTTCTTCATGTTTAATAATAATTAGATAAAATATCATATATATCATGAAAAGTATTCTTATAAAAGAAGATATAAAATTGGGAATTGCTTTTTTTATGAGGAATGACGCGATTATATCTAAGAATGGTTGTAAATATAAAAATGTGATTATTATTCTAGGTGTTAATTTTTTCATATTAGCTTCTATTTTTTTCTTCATTGAATATTTTCCACGCTCCTTCAATATCTTCTTCAGCAACTAATTTTAAATTTGCGTTTTCTCTTTTTAGTAATAGTTCTTCAAATGTGCATATTTTTCTAGCAGGATTTCCTGCGACTACTGTGTTATTTTCAATATCTTTAGTAACTATACTTCCTGCTGCGATTACAACATTTGAACCTACTTTTATGTTTGGAAGTATAGTAGTATTAGAGCCAATAAATACATTGTCGCCTATTTCTATGGGTTTAGAATAGTATAAATAATTTTTACCATTTCCTAGTAAGTTAAGAGTTCTATAAATTAAATCATGATTTATAAATGTTACATCACTAGCTATAGTAACATTGTTTCCAAATTTAATTAGTTTTGGATCGCTTGGTAGTTTTCTTGGTTGGAAGAAAAAGTTTGTGCCAACACTATAGAATAGTTTCTTCTTTACTATGTATTTTGTTCTTTTTACTCCATCTAATATCAAATATACTCTAAGTCTTATTAATTGTTTTTTTATATAACTTTTCATTTAAAGTATCACCTATTATGATTATATCATGTACTTCGTTACCTTAGCAACTAGGTAGTAAAAAAGACCAAATATTAATTTAGCCTATTTTACTAACTCTATTTTATAGTTTTTATTTTGCAATAAATCTACAATTCCATCATCGCCTAGAACATGTGCTGCACCAACTATCATAAATACTTCTTTGTTTTCACTAAGAAATTGTTCAATATTATTTGCCATTTTTATGTTTCTGTCACTATACATAGCTTTTATATATTCTTTTTCTTCTAAGGTATAGTTGTCTTCTTCTACTGATGAGTCTTCGTTTATTAATTCTTCTAGTTTTTTGATATCTTCATTTATATATGATTGATATAATTCTTTTAATGATTTTTTCATTTCTTCATAGTTATCTATGCTTTCGTTTATTTGATTTATATATATTTCATCACTATAATTTAATATTAAGTCCATTTGTTCTTCATATGTTTCTAGTGAGATAATTTCTTTGTTCTCTTCATGTGCTAAGGTTAAAAAATAATTGTCAACTCCAGATTCTGTCATATTTAATTCTGTTGTCGCTAGTAATGAAATATAACTGTTAATGAACCCTAACTTAAATTTACTTAATAATGTATAAGTATACATACTATTTTTGTTTTCTAAAAAATTAATTATTTTATTTTTTAATTCTTCTGATATTTTATTATCTATTGTTTCTCCATTTTCTAATAAGTAATCGTCGATTGTAGATGTAACATCAATTTCTTGAATATCTAATTCTACTGCTAAATATTTACTTTTGTTATAGTACTCTTTTATGCTGTTATTAAAATGTGTTACTTTGTCATCTCCAATATGTATTGAACCTAATAAATATATACAACTATCTTCGTCACATATTTCATAAGTTGGAGGGGAGTACTTAAAATCCTCTTCTTTTGGTTGGAATAAATACCCTTTTTGGTAACATATAAATAATGCTATCAGAATTAATGTGATGGTTATGATACTGATTATTGTTATTTTCTTTTTCATTTTGACTCCTTTACTTTAAGTCTATTATAACATAAAAATAAAAGAAGCGAAATTGCTAATTAGCTCCTTCGCTTTCTTCTCCTTCGTTATTGTCATTGTTATCTTCTTCATCTCCATCATCTGGATCTGGTGGATTGCTTGGTTCAGTTGGTTCTTGTGATTCATCTGGATCTGTTGGCGTTCCAGGTACTGTAGGTTCATCTGGTTCATCAGGTTCTGGTTCAGTATTAGATCCACTCACTCTTTTAACTACATCTAACACGATTGTTTTAGGTGCTTTTGTTGTTATTACTCCTTCATGAACGCTTTGATTTATTATTTGTCCATCACTATAAGAACTTGATTCAACTGTATTGACTGATATATTAAATCCGTTACGACTTGCCCAGCTTTGAGCTTCAGCTAATGTATATGATGTAAAGTCTGGAATTAATTGTTTTCTTGGTTCACTATAATATTCATATCCCACAATTTTCTTTTCATATGGTTTGTTAATGTCGAAAGAGAATGTTTTTATTTCTTCTTGAGTCATCTGACCTAAGTTTATTTTCATTGCTTTTATTATATCATTTAAACTTTGAGTATAATGTTGAAAAGTATAAGAGTAGCCACTTCCTTCATATATGTATAAATCATATCCAGTTAGGAAAGTTTTTGTTATGTTTATTTTTACATCTTCGTCTTTCAATAGTATATTTTTGCCAACATTATAGAATGATAATATATCTTCTGGTGACATACTTGTATCTAAATTAGTGCTCAATATGTCTAGTATGTTATAAAAGTCTTTTACTGTTCTAATACTTTTTAATTCGTTAAGCATTCCTTCTACAACTAATTGTTGGTTTTGTCCTCTTTGGAAGTCTCCTAAAGGCAAAGTTTTTCTGTGTCTTGCTAGTGCTAGAGCTTGTTCTCCTGTTAATCTTTGTACACCTTTGTTAAGACAAATTTCGTAATCTGGACCTTGCCATCTGTCTGCATTAGATTCGCAGAAATCCATAGGAACATCTACAGTGATTCCACCTAAGGCATTTACTAGGTCAATGAGACCATTAAAATTAATTTTAACATAATAGTCTATATCAATTCCTGTAAAGTTTTCCACTGTACGAACCATACATTTTACTCCACCCCATGCCGCATGAGTGATTTTAGTTTGATTTCCACCACATGCCATGGTTACATAGGTATCTCTTGGTATACTAAACATTGTCGCATGTAATGTATTAGGGTCAAATGTTACTAGCATGATAGTGTCTCCATTAAATGATGTATCATCTGAATCTGCTCCTAATAATAATACAGTAAATGGTTCTGTAACTTTTGCACCTGTATTAGTATCTTCTCCTTCTATTTCACTTTTTTTATAGCTTTTTTCGTATGTGGCGATTTCAATTATCTCTTTTGTTTTGTCTATTCCTTCTACTTTATCAAACATAGTTTTGTAATTAGAGCTTATGAAAATTATGTCTACTTCGTTTTTTGCTAATGCAGATATTAAAGTAATTGTATCAGAATATTCTATTATTTCATTTTTTTCTTTAAGTTTATATTTATCTATTACTTCATATGGTAATATGTAGCCTTCGATGTCTTCTTTGTCTTCAATTATTCCTATTTTTTTATCTTTTAATTTTTCTAAAGTATTTTGCTTTTCATATGAAACTATTGCCGTTTTGTATAATAGTTCACTTTTATTCATTTTATCAAGTTTTCCATATACTTGTAAGATTACTAGAGATATTATAGTAGTTAAAACTACAAGTATTACGGAGAATATGCTAGATATTATTAATTTTTTATGTTTTTTTGCTTTTATACTTTCTAATAATGAATATACAAGTGTTGTCAAAATTAATATTAGTAAAAGTGAAAACATTATTCTGTAAAATGTTTCTATTTTTGCTAGTAAATATATACTATATATAGCTAGGCCTGTAGATATTATTGAAAAAATTGAAAGGACACCACTTAAAATTTTATATATTCTTGATTTATCCATTTTCTTCTCCTTAATGTAGTTTAACTACTTTTCTTTTTATCTTCTTTTTTAGTGTCAGGCGTATCTTCTTTTTTATTTTCTTTTGTTTCTTCTTTCTTTTGTTCTATTTTTATTACTTTAGTTTTCTCTGGAAAGTCATCAAAGTTTGCAAAGTCTTTCTTCTTATTTCTTCTCTTCTTTTTTCCACGTCTTACAAATGCAATTAGTAATATTAATAACATGACTACTGTTTCTACTGATAGTACTATTATTATTAATAAATAATTTTTGTTTTCTACTGTTAATGTGTCTATAAGATTTTTATTATATCTACTTAGAGTGTTTAGTTTTGCATCGTATTGATAAAAATCCTCTTCTCCTGTCTCTATATTAATTCCATATATTAGATAGAAACCATTATTTTTTACTTCTGCATTTAATTTTTTTATGAACCCTTTGTTAGATTTAGCAGTATATTCGTATGCCTCTACTTCTTCTCCATTTATTGTTATGTTAACTTTTTTATAATTATCTGGTACTACTTTTGCTTTTGTAGGAAATATTAATGTTCCTTCTGTTTTTAATTCTCTATATAAAGTATAAGAGTTGTCATTTTCATTATAAATGTATAAATTAGGAGTTCCTTCTTTTGTTTTAAGTCCTACTAGTACGAAGTTTGTTATGTTACTTTTAAAAGCGGGCACTTCTATTCCATTTATCATTTGTGTAGTTGGTTCAAATGTAGATGGTGCGGTTAGTGTACTTCCTCTTTTTACAACTGTATATGTTATACCATCTATTATTGTTTCAATTGGATTTTCATCTTCTACATTAATTTTAACTACATAGGTTTTTTGACTTCCATTTTCTGCTGTGACTACGACATCAAATTTGTTTTCTCCTTCAGAAACGTCAAACTCTCCAAAACCTGAGACCGAAGCTTTTTTATCTTCTACTGCTCCCTCGATAGTTATTTTTTCAACATTACTTGGCACTTTAACTGAGTATTCTAATGTATCTCTATTAAATTCTGGAGTTAGTGCATAATCTTTTACACTTAAACTTGATAAATTGTTGTTTTTTGAGTAGCTTGCTTCTAATTCTGCCTGAGTTATTGCTTTTACTTTTACACTACCAGGATTAGCATTTAAAACGTTCTCTGAATAGTCAAGTATTCTTAACGCGCCTATACTTATTGTACTTGTTCCACTTGATATAGTTTTAAATCTATATGTGTAAGACTGTGTTTTTACATTTGTTGCTTGAACAGATCCTACAACATGGGTATCTCCAGACATAAGTTTTACTTTGTTAGAGTCATAAAGAATTGAAAATTCCCAAGCTCCTAGGTTAGAGGATGATGATATAGTAACTGTTACATCAAATGTTCCGCCTACTACTACAGTAGATTTGTTAGTTCTTACTGTAACCGACGCACTTGCTGCATCTAGTTTAGGTGTTTTTATAAATAATAATGTCATTAGCAGTATTATTCCTATTATATTTGTTAATACTTTTTTCATTTTATCCTCCTTTTTATAGTTTTATAGTTCCTAATATATGTTTTTGTACTCTCAACAAGTCTACTAAGTCTACTTTGCCATCATTATTAATGTCTGCTGCTTTAAAATAATGGTCATTCAATGGATTAGTCCCTAATATATGTTTTTGTACTCTTAGTAAATCTAGAATTGTTACTGTTCCATCTCCATTTATATCTCCACTAACTGCTGTTATATATTCTTTTATTTCTCCAGAAGGTGCAGTTATTTTTATTCTTCCACCAGTTACAATTGCACTAGCTCCATTAATAGCAACTCCTTTATCATTATATATTGTTACAGATGCTGTTGGACTATTTTTTAATATGCTTTGGATAAGAGTGTTAGATGCTGTATCTGGACTTATGTTATTCATTATATTTCCAGTTACTTTAACTGAAAGATTACTTAATATATCTTTAACCGTTGTCGTATCCTCTACTTTAATTATTATAAGTTTATATGTTTTTTTACTTCCATTTTCTGCTGTCACTATAATTTGATGTTCTGTCTTTTCATATGCAAGTGTTACTGATCCTAAACCTGTTACTACACTAGCATTATCATCTTTTGTTGCTTCTATTTTTACACTTGTATAATCTCTAGGAACATATACTGTGTATTCTATTACATCTCGGTCGAAGCTTGAAATTGGTTTTCCATCTACTTTTATTTCACTTAGTGTATTTACTATAGATGCAACACTAGGTAAACTTACTACAGATGGCATATTAAGATAAATTGGTATATCAAATGTATATGGTTCATCTAATAGATTTATGTTAGCATATGATTCATATGTTTTTTCTGATTCACTTGCAGGTGCAGTTACGTTAGTTTGATATTGATGTGAAGCAGTGTTACTAGGACTAGTTGGACTGGTGTCAAACTTTTTAAAATACATAGTATTTTGCCCACTAGCAATATATCCATCAGCTATCCAATAGGCACCCCCATAAATTGCTTTTTGTGGTGTATTCCAAGGTCTTCCATAAGAACTATTAAATGTGCAAGCTGGACCACAAGCATATGCTAAAGCTCTAGTTGTTGGAGAGTTATTTCCTTCCCAATAAGCGCCTATATTAAAGAAATTATAATATCCATTTAAGTCATATATTCCATTCCATTTTGATGAGTGTGTTCCTAAAATTGAAGGATTACTAGCACTTGATAAAGGCCCTTCTTGATAAGATAAGCTTACTAGATATACAGGATTAACATTATATGTAAATCCAGCATCTATAAACCAATACTTATAGTCATCATTATTTGCATATGATGAGCTTAGTAAGTTGGTTATTGTTTTATAATATTGTTTTGTTTGTTCACTTTCTCTATTTAACTCCTTTTTTCCATCTCCATCATAATGATAATCTAATTTTTGAAACATAAATATAAATCTTTCTGATAAAAAATTTCTTGGGTCAAGATAAAACGCATTTACTTCATTTGTTGCAATATCCCAATTTTGCTCACGTGATGGACCTAAACTATATATTTGACTTACTGTTGCATTTATATATTGGTTATGTAAATAATTATTTCCTGCTTCCAATCTAATCAATGTGTTCCAATCTACGTTTGTATTTATTGCATTAAAATTCCAATTAGGATGTTGTTCATGTAATTTAACTAGATAAGGTATATAAGTTTCTGGAAATCCTTTTTGTCTTAATTCTTGTTCATAAGAAGAATTACTTGATATTAATTCTTCCTTCTTTTTTACGTATGTAGCACAAACATATCCTGTTTCATTTTTATAATATTTCACTTTATACCAACCGTCTGAGCATCCTGATCCTTTTGTTTTATCTAATATTACGACATTAGCACCCGGTAATAAATATGCTTTTCTGTTTCCTGCTCCATAACTTGGATCACTTCTTACAGTTACACTTGTTCCATATATTCTAGCTTCATATGATGTTTCATTATAATTAGGGTTATTATCTCCTATTGAACCGATTGAAACAAACTCTCCACATATATATCCCTCAGTATTTTGATAATTTATTTTATACCAACCAACTGCACAGTTGCTATCTCCAATATTATATAATTCTTCTGATACTAAATCTAATTTAGTGTTTTGATTTTGTATTTGACCTAAATGTGTTCCATTGACATTTGGTTCGCTTCTAACGTTTATAAGAGTTCCTGTTGTGTATCCTTCTAAGGCGTTATTATTTTGAGAAAACGCAAAAAAACTTATAATCATCACTATACTTACTAATATCTTTCTTTTCATAATAATGCCTCCTTTTTTAGTTAGTCTTTCATTCTATATTATAGCAAACTATGTTAGTTTTTTCTTTATTTTTTCTATATTTCGTTAGTGCTTTACATTTATTTGATATAAAAAATCATAGTTACTTCTATGACTTTAGTTCATCTATCATTTTTGATATCTCATTGTAAAGTTTATTGTTAGCAATCTCTAATGACATTTTTCCAACTTTGAATGGTGTTCCAACTTTTATTTTTAAATTTTTACTTCTAAATTTATATGATCCTGCTATAGCTACTGGTATTATCATGGCATCAGTTTCTCTGGCCATAGCTACTGCTCCAAATTTGAACTCTAAAAGTTTATTTTCTGTTTTGTTTCTAGTTCCCTCTGGAAATATGCCTATTGCACCTCCACTTTTTAGTATTTCTATTGCTTTATTTTTTGCTGTTGGATCTTTTTTACTTCTATCTACTGGTATACATCCCACTAAGTTAAAAAACCACCTTGTTTTTGCAGAGTCAAAATATTCTTTTTTTGCCATGTAATTTATTATTCTTTTAGTAGATATTATAATATTACATTGGTCCATTAAATGTATATGATTTCCAGCAATAATCACTGGGCCTTCTACATTCAAATTTTCTTTACAATATATTTTGGGATTATAATATAATTTATATACAGGTTTAAGTAATAATTTTAAAAATTTATACCAAAATTTATTCATTTTTTAATTCCTCC
This sequence comes from uncultured Bacillota bacterium, assembly GCA_947650795.1. GTDB lineage: Bacteria > Bacillota_I > Bacilli_A > RF39 > UBA660 > MGBC139354. The sequence continues at coordinate 8,740 of CANSWR010000015.1, forward strand.
TTTATAATATTCATTAATTTAATGTTTTCCTGTTCTAGGTTATCTCTATTAATTGTTATTGGAGTTAAGTATTTTATTTCTATATTTCTTCTAAATATTTTGTATTTTCCTTTTATTATGAAAGGTACGATTTTAGTATCAGTCTTACTTGCAAATGATACAGTACCATATTTAAAAGGTATGATTAAATCTTTTGTTTTATTTATTGTCCCTTCTGGAAATATACATATTAACTCTTTATTATTTAAAGCGTTTATTGCTTCTTCTTTTGCTTTTTCATCTTTTTTACTTCTATCTACTGGAATTGTGCCTGCACTTCTAAATAAAATTCCAAAAACACTTTTGTGTAATTCTTTTTTAGCTAAAAATCTTATTGTCCGTTTAGTTGAACTCATAACTAGCAACGCATCGAAATTACTAGTGTGATTTCCTGCTAGTATACATTTATCATTAAGAATTATATTTTCTGTTCCATGTATTTGTGGTTTGTATATTAATTTTATAAAAATTGTAATTATTGGTCTTGCTATTTGATATAATAAGTACTTTTTCTTCATATTACTCCTTATATATTAATTATAATTAAGTTATTTTAATTTTACAACATATTTTTACTTTTTGGGTTGATATAAAGTGCAATATATGGTAATATGAATGGGTTCGTAAAACTTAAATAAGTAAGGGGGATTATTATGAAAAAAATAAATAGTTTTAAATTAACTTTATTTAGCTTAGTTGCAGTTTTAATTGCTTTAAAAGGTAGTTCAAGTTTAGAAATTATTAATAAAAACAATAGTAAAGATTATAATGCTATAGATATTAATTTTTTGGTTAGACATATAACAGATTCTATGAATTATAAAGTCAAAAATATTGATAGATTAAATAAAGATTCTATTCTTGTTAATTATGATAAAGCTACTTCTCACATAGTTTTGGATAATGAAAGTGTATTTATAGATACAACTTACCTTGATGGATATATAGAAAAAGATATAATTAATTTATCTAATTTTACACTAAATGATATAGCTATTTCTGAACGTCATGTTGTTTCTGATAGTTATGATAATAAACAACTTAATTCAAATTTTTATGATGAAAATGGTAGAATTAATAATTTAGGCAAAGAAGCAAAAATAATGGAAGTTTTTAATATTACTCAAGAACAATTAGATTTTGTTTTAGCTGGACCAATGGCCGAGGGAATTGAAAACAATTATATTGATGTGAGTGCTGTGATGAGAACAGGCATTAATAGACTTTTTAGTTATGCTTGGTTAGGTCATGCAATAGACAGATTAGGTCTAAATTGTTCTTATAATGAAGTTTCAATTTATGATATTTTCGCAGACCCTTATCAATTTGCTGTTTATTATTCTTTTGGTAATAAAGCTCCTAGATATGAAAGATTTTTAGGAATAAAAGAAGGTGAAGGATATCAAGGTGCTTTGGATACTTTGTATTATTCAATTTTCAATAATAATATTCCAGATGAATTAGTTAATAAAATTGTTATACATGATTATTTAGAATTTCAAGATGTTAGTGATCCTATTCCTGGAAGTTATACTTATGAACAATTTGTATCTGGTGGTAATAAACATTATAGACATCAAAAAGAAGCTGATAAAGTTGTTATTTCTGATAGTATTTTAGGAAGCGTTTTAGGGTCATCTTTAGAAGATGAAAATGTACTCGTTTTAAGATAAAATTTTTTGGGAGAATTGACATGAAAAAGTTAACTAAGAATGAAGCAAAGGTTTATTTCCTTGGTGTGATTGCAACAATTATGACTATTAATTCAATTGCTACTTTAAGTAGTAATTCTGATAAACTTTATTTAAATGATGATACTATATTTTCTCAAAAACAAGATTTTAATGATATTTTAAGTATTATATGTATGCTTTTAAGAGTAATAAACTTTTTAAAAAATTAGATGATAAAAATTGTTTGTTATTTTCTAATGATTGTAATACTTTAATTACATGTGATGAAAGTCAAGTAAGAATTGTTTCTTTCTATATAGATGGTTATAAAGAGAGTAATTTTATTGATTTTAATGGTTTCAATTTTCAAGCTATTTCTGATTCTTTTAAACACAGAGTTATTCCTAAGGTTACAAAGATAGAGAAAGAATCAGATATTTTAGAGAGAAGTTTATCTTTAATTTCTAACTCTTTAATAATTGATGATACAGATAAAGAAAGAATTTATAGTATTACTGAACTTTTATTAAATTTATTTTCTAAATATGATGATATTTCTTATCCAGAAATGGAGGAATTAATTCTACTTGCTTATAAAGTTAGTCAAGAACAATTGGATGAGGTTTCAGCTACTATTATAAGAGAAGGAAATTATAAGGATTGTGCAGGGGTTACTGTTAATCTTTTAAATAGACAATTTAGCTATGGTTGGATTAATCAAGCAATTAGAAATAAAGGATTAAGTAAAGATTTTGATGAAGTTACTATTCATGATTTAATTTCTTCTAAAGGTCGGTATCAAGTATATGATGAAAAAACTTATTTGTATGCATATGGAGATAAAGAAAGTGACGCATATAAAACTGTAATTGATACTTTATTCGCTTGTTTAATGGGTAACGAGAAAGTTTATCACTTTCATGATTATGTAGAGTTTGTGGCACCTACTTTAACTCCTAATGGTGGTTATACTCCTGAACAGTTTGTGAAGAATGGAAATAAACATTATAGACATCAAAAAGATAGTGATAGAATTCCTATAGAGGAAAGTATTTTAAAGGGTTATTTTGCTATTTTTAAAATATTAGAAGATGAAGGTATTTTTGAAGAAATAAAAAATATTAATACTGAAAATCAATTGTCTTTGAATTAATATTAATTTATGAAAAAACTGTATAATTTCAATACAGTTTTTAGTTTATATTTTTCTTCTAGCATGTGCAAAATAATCTCTCATTTTTTCATAAAGTGTCTCATCTATTAAAGCTCTTTCTTCATCTGTTAATACTTCAAATGAAGTAATAGATGACATAAAATGTCTATATTCAGTTAATTCAAGCATATTGTACAATCCAGAACGTATGTTTTTTTGCCATTCTAAATCTAATTCTTCACTTGATCTTTCTACAGCTAATAATTCACTTTCAAGTATTTTTAGTGTTTTTTTATCCCTGTATGCACTTAATACAAGAGCGTAAAATGCTCCTAATCCACTTACAGGTAATACTGATTCTAAATAATTTGAAACTGTTAATTTTTCGCTTTTAATAGCTGACACTGTTATTCCACAGGCACTTGATATAGTCAATAAAGCAGATAATGTTGCTGCTACGAGTTTCACTTTTCTTTTAGTTGTAGTTTTTAATTTTTTTGTTGATATTTTATCTTTAGTATCTTCTAGTGATTCTAATCCTTTTATATTTGATTCTGAATAGTCATATAATTCTTGAGTCGAAGATTTTTGACTGGTTATTTTCTCTTTGACTAAATTTCTTCTATCTTCAGAGCTATAACATTCTACAACAGCATTAATTACTTCTAAAGTTACAAATCTTTCTTTTATATCTGTTTTTACTTCTGCATTTGAAACTGCTTTATTAAGATTTACTAATTCTTTAGGTTTTATAAATGTTGAAGTTGTTAAAAATTTTATATCTTTTCTAATTAATTCATTTATATATTTTCTATTATTATCATTAAGTGCGACTGCATCTAATAATGTATGACCATTATCTAATATTTCAATTTTAAGAACTTTATATATTGTCATATATATTTCTTCAGCCATTTTATCTGTCATTATACTTAAACCATTTCCTAATTCATTTAATGCTAGTTCACATATGGAAACATAAGTTTTTAATTCTTCTTGAATATTAGTTTCGTATTCTAAAGCTTTTTCTAAATGACGCATACTTTTTCTTAATTGACTAAATATATTTTCTTCTTCTAACTCTTTTTGAAGAGATTGAAGAGAATTTAACATACTTTCTAATCTTTCATCGTTATATGATAAATTAACATCAGGTCTATTTTTTTCTAATTTTTCATTCTCTAAATCTACGTTATATCCTTCTTTTTTTAGAAGTTCAATTTGTTCTTCAATATTTTTTATTGTTTCTTTAATAGTATCATCTAAGTTATTATTATCTTTTTCCATTTTTTAGTCTCCGTTCTGGTAAAATACTATATCATATGTACTATTTAAAGTCAATTTTTTTGATTTGTTATTCCATTACTTGACCGCCGTTTACATGAATTACTTGTCCTGTAACATAGCTTGAATCATCTGAAGCTAAATATACAAATGTAGGCGCTAGTTCGTAAGGCATCGCCATTCTTGCCATTGCAGCGTCTGATCCTAGTGAAGGAATTTTCTCTTTTTCCCAACAAGAAGGTTGAATAGGAGTCCAAAAATAACCTGGTGCGATTGCATTTACTCTTATGCCTTTTAATGCTAAGTTTCTCGCTAAACTTCTAGTGAATCCTACTATTGCGCCTTTTGAGGTCACATAATCTATTAATTGAGGTTCGCCATAAAATGTTGTTACTGATGTTAAATTTATTATTGAAGAACCTCTTTTTAGATATGGCATTACCTCTTTTGTCAAATAGAACATCCCATATATATTTACTTTCATTGTATAATCAAATTGCTCATCTTTTATATTCGTTAATTCGTTTTGCTGAAATTGTACTCCTGCATTATTTACAAGTATATCTATTTTCCCAAATTTTTCTAATGTTTTTTTTACTATTTCTTTTGAAAATTCTTTTTTTGTTAAGTCACCAGATATTAGTAAGCATTCTCCACCTAGAGAGTTTATATATTCTTCTGTAAAAGAAGCATCTTCATGTTCATTATAGTATGGTATTACTACTTTTGCTCCTTCTTTTACAAAATAAATGGCAGCAGATCTTCCTAATCCACTGTCTGCTCCAGTTATTATTGCTACTTTATCTTTAAGTTTGTTACTACCTTTATAATTAGGATTGTCAAATATTGGTAGTGGTGTCATTAAATATTCATTTCCTGGATGAGTTTTTTGTTCTTGTTCAGGTGCCAAAATGTTATATTTAGTTGTTTTTATCCCTAAATCTTTATAATAATTGTATGCAGTATTTGCATATTTGTAATCATATTCCATTTAATTACCTCCATTCATAATATACGTCAAATGGCTAGTAAGTTTCTTTGTTTAGTAAAAATTACATTTAATATAATCGATTAATTTTTAAGCTTCTTAATTTTATATTATAATTCGTAATAAAAATTTATTTATAACAATTACTAGACTAATAGCATATACTAGTAATGAAAGTGAGGTATTTTGTGAAAAAATTTGTTTATATTGCTGGTGTTTTATTAGTTGGTATATTATGTTTTGTAGGTATATATTTTGGTTTTAAAAATGAAGAAAAGAAAACACAGGAAAAGATTGTCGTTGCTGAAGTTACTCATAGCGTTTTTTATGCTCCATTTTATGTTAGTATTCACAACGGATATTTTCAAGATGAAGGACTAGATGTAGATGTTATTTTAACTAGTGGCGCTGATAAAGTGGCAAGTGCTGTTTTGTCTGGAGATGCTAATGTAGGACTTTCTGGCCTTGAAGCTACTTTATATGTTTATAATAATGGCGCTAGTGATTATTTGGTTAATTTCTCTAGTTTAACTAAGAGAGATGGACAATTTTTAGTAGGAGATTGTTCTTTAAAAGATAATTTTGATGTTAATATGTTAAAAGGAAAAAGAGTTCTTGCTGGTAGAACAGGTGGTATGCCAGCTATGGTGTTTAATTATGCTTTATATAAAAATGGTTTAAGTGATTCAGATGTAATTGTTGATAATTCTGTTGATTTTGCTTCTTTAAGTGGTGCTTATATTGGTGGGAATGGAGATTTTGTAAATTTATTTGAACCTACTGCTTTAAGTCTTGAAAAAGAAGGTAAAGGTTGTGTTTTAGCATCTTTAGGGATCATGAGTGGCGAAGTTCCTTATACAGTATTTCATACAAAGAAAAGCTATTTAGAAAATAATGAAAAGAATTTAGAGAAATTTACTAAAGCAATACAAAAAGGTTTAGATTATACTTTAGCTCATAGTTCTAAAGAAATAGCAGAAATTATTAAGTCTGAATTTCCTGATACAAGTATGGATGACTTAATTAAAGTTGTTGATAGATATAAAAGTGCTGATTCTTGGTGGGAGAATACTTATATAAAAGAAGATGCTTATAATAATTTACTTGATTTAATGGAATATAATAATGCGTTAGATAAGAGAATAGATTTTGATATAATTGTTGATAATTCTTTTAATGAATAAGATTTTATCTGTAAATAATATTTTTAAGAGTTATAATAATAAAAATGGTGAAGTTGTTGCTATTGATGGTTTAAGTTTTGATGTTTTTGAAGGAGAGTTTTTATCAATAATTGGTTCAAGTGGTTGTGGAAAAAGTACTATTTTAAATATTTTATCTGGACTTGATAAGGATTATGAGGGCTCTTATAAATTTGCTGATGGAATAACACCTAGTTATATGCTACAAGAGGATGCTTTATTTCCTTGGTTAACTGTTCTTGAGAATACTGTGATAGGACTTAAAATACAAAAGAAATATAATAAGGAAAATATAGATTATGTTAAGCATTTATTAACTAAATATGGTTTAAAAGATTTTATGGATACTAAGATAAATAATTTGTCAGGTGGTATGAAACAAAGAGTGGCGCTTATTAGAACTATTGCTACAAAACCTAATTTAATTTTCTTAGATGAACCTTTTTCTGCTTTAGATTATCAGACTAGGTTAAAGGTAAGTGATGATATTTATAAAATCGTGAAGGAAGAAAATATTACTGTTATCATGGTTACTCATAATATTTCTGAGGCTATTAGTGTTTCAGATAGAGTGTTAGTTCTTTCTAAAAGACCTAGCAGAGTTAAAAGTATTTATGAGATTCAACTATCTAATAAGACAACGCCTATTAATAATAGAAAAGCTCCTGAGTTTCAATATTATTATGATAAGCTTTGGAAGGATATTGATGAGTAATGTCTAAGAGACAAGAATTATTTTTAAAGAAATATAAAAGAAAACAGTTATTTATTAAATTTGTTCAAATTTTTAGTGCAATCTTAGTTTTAGGTATTTGGGAAATGTTAGCAAGATTTAATTTTATAGATACTTTTATTACTAGTTATCCAAGTAAAATCTTTATTACTATTGTTAATTTATTTAAAGAGGGTAATTTAATTCATCATATAATGGTTACTTTAGGAGAAACTTTAATAGCTTTCTTTATAACTGGTGTTGTAAGTGTATTAATTTCTATTTTACTTTATAGAAGTGAAATTTTGTCTAAAATTATTGATCCTTATTTAACGATTTTAAACAGTTTACCTAAAGTAGCATTAGGGCCTATACTTATTATTTGGATAGGCGCTAATAAAAAGAGTATTATAGTTATGGCAATTTTAATTTCTGTTATAGTTAGCATTCAATCAATTTCAGTAGGTTTTAAAAATACTAATAAGAGTAGAATTAAAATTCTTAAAATATTTGGAGCTAGTGAATGGGAAATTCTTAAGTATGCAGTTATTCCAAGTAATTATAAGATTATAGTTAATGCTTGTAAAATTAATACTGGACTTTGTTTGATTGGGATTGTAATGGGAGAGTTTCTTACTAGTAAGTCAGGTATTGGATATTTAATACTTTATGGTAGTCAAGTATTTAATTTAGATTTAGTTATGAGTGGCATCGTTATTCTTTTAATTATTTCTATGTTACTTTATTCAGTTATATCAAGTATAGAAAAACATTTAGATTGTTAGTCTAAATGTTTTTATTTCAATGTTTATTAGTTATTTAGTTTTATTTTAATAAAGTCAATAATAATTTTTTCTATTTTTAATGGTAACTATTTAATCTTCTGGGATAAATTCTCCTCTAGCACTTATTTGTGATACAAAGTATTTTCCTTGAGCAGCATTTTGGGCATCTGATTTTAACCAAGCGTAAAGGTTCATTACTTTAGTTTCGCCAGGAAGTAATTCAATATTAGTAGCTATTATTTGGCCTCCTGTAGTATCATGTTGTGTGTTTGAATATAACATTTTTGTTGGAACTTTTCCTTGTTGGCCTATTGCTATCATTATTTGATCGTCCTCCACAGGATCTTTATAAATTACGTTATCAACTGTATAGCTAAGTCCTGGTGTAGTATCTCTATTTAAGAATAATGTTACATATAAGCTCAAAGTTCCCTCGTTTGTTAAAGTAAATATGTATGGTGATAGTTTTGCATAATCTTCTGCAGTCCATTCTTCTGCTTCACTTTTTTCTGCTGGAAATATTGGAACGTATTTTGTAACGCCATCCTCGACAGTTGTACCAATTACATTTCCAATATTTGGAACAGTACTATCACATGTTGCATCTGCACAAAATGACATTGCAACATCTCCAAAAGTTATAACATTTGTGTCTCCACTTACATCTACTTTAAATATCGCATATGAGAACATAAGGAATACAGTCGTAACTAGTAAAACTGTTGCAATTGTTATACTTATTTCACGTTTAATCATTTTTTCTAATCCCATAACCATTCACCATGAATCCTATCCTTATGTATAATTTTATACCATTTTTACAGTTTTATCAAGTCCTTAGGAATAAAAATCTATTCTTTTACATAAACTATTCTTTTATTTCTTCTAATAAAATATCATAGTGAACTTGACTATTTAAAGATATAAAATAAGAATTTATATTCCTACTAATAATGTTATCAACTAAAATTTTATAATATACTTTATTATTATTTTTATAATTTTCTATATCTTGAAGAGATAATTCTTTTTTATTTATTGTAACTATACTATTTCTAATGTAATTATTAAATTTTTCATTTGTAGTTAAATATAAATTATATTTTTTATTTTTATCATTATTGTTCTCAACTTTTATAAATATTTTGTTATCTTTTTCTATAATTTCACTTTTAGTTATTTTAAGATTTTCATTTTTATAAGAATAGGCATACGCTATATGTCTTTTATCTTCTTTTTCAAAATCATCCCATATGAAAAATGATAATAAAATCATTAAGACCAGTAATGATATTTCGCTTATAATATATTTAATTTTTTTGTTTATGTTTAACATGTGATCACCTAAATTGTTAGTTATTATAACAATTATTTTTTAATAAATCAATAAAAAAATCTTCTATTTTCTCGAAGATCTTTTATAATAATTACTTTGTTTTTTTGTATATAATTCTCTTTCGTTTTCTTCACTTAGTTTATCTACTAAGCTGTTTAATTCTTCTTCATAACTTATTTTTCTTTTTTTATTTATTACTGGTCTTTTCATGTATTCATAATCATCATCATAAGTTCTATATTCTTTTTTTGATTTGATTTTGTTTTTTCTTTGTTCTTCTAAATATTCATCAAAATCTATTCTTTTAGATTGTCTACTATCTTCTTGTTCATCAATGTAATAATCGTCAAAATCATCTTTATATCTTCTAGTTCTTAGATTTTCTCTTTTATTTAAATTTTCTTTATTTCTTACTAAATTTTTGTTTTCTTTTTTTGTCTTATTGTCAGGCTTCATTTTATTTTTTACAGATATTAATTTTACAAGTTTAACAATATCATATGTTATTATTCCTAATGCTGGTATTAAAATAGCTATAAACCAACCACCTTTACTTGCTAAAAAGAATTGAATTCTGCCTAAAAATGGTATAACAAATCTTACTGTTCCGATTACTCTTTCTCCCATTACAATTTCATTATCTACTACTTGGTTTGCATCCCCTTTTGTTCTGAAACTTACTCCTGTGTTAGTATTAAATTTTTCTACTACTCTGTGTGTTACAGGTATGTCTCCAATTGTAGAAATTGTACTGTAATAAGAAACAATATCTCCTATTTCTATATCTTTTGGATCTTTTCTAACAACGAATACTACATCATATACATCTATGTCTGGAGTCATACTAGGACTTATTATAGTATATAATCCCATTGGAGATAATTCTCCTTTAGCATCCGCGATTTTATTTAATACAACTATTGTTAGTAATAAAGCTCCTACTACAACTAAGATAGACATTACACACCATGATATAATTTTCATAATAAAATTATATATTTTGTACCCTTTTGTATTCTTCATTGTATTCACCTACTATAATTTATTATAATAAATATTTTTATTTTATACAAGGTATTTTGTTAATGTTATTATACTTTTACACTCACTTTATATCATTTTTTTGTAAGTTAGAATATAAGCATCCACAGTAATCTTGTCTATATAAATTATATTCTTTTGAAAGTTCTATAGAACGCTTGTATCCTTCTTTTTTCTTGAAGTCTGAGTATAAGTATTTTATTTCAAATTGCTTGCTTATTTCTTCTCCTAATGAGTTTAATATTTGACTATTTTTATATGGACTTACTGTTAGTGTAGTTCCAAAATAATCGCAGTTTAATTCTTTTGCTTTTTTTGCTGTTTTAATTAGTCTAAGTTTGTAACATTCATGACATCTATGTCCTCCTTCTGGAAGATGTTCTAATCCTTTTGATATGTTTTTAAATTCTTCATTTTCGTAATCACAATCTTCAAACTTTATGTCTTTTTTTATTTCTTTCAAATATCTTTTTTGTTCTTCTTTTCTTTTTATATATTCTTCATAAGGTTCTATATTTGGATTATAATAAAATATTATTATGTTAAAGTAATTGCAAAGTCTTTCTATTACACTAGATGAGCAGGGAGCACAACAAGTATGTAAAAGTAGTTTAGGTTTTGTCTTATTTTTTTCTATTTCTTTTATTATTTTTTCTAATTCTATATTATAATTTATTTTCATTTTTTCTCCATATTAAATTAATATAAAAGGAATGTGATTTACATTCCTATCTTCTAGCATCTTCTTTTTTTCTAAGTTCTGTATTAAGTGTTTTCTTTCTTAGTCTGAAATTTAGTGGTGTTACTTCTACTAATTCAGTAGAATTTATGTAATCTAGTGCAATTTCTAATGTTAATTGTCTTGGTCTTTTTAAGACAACAGTGTGATCTTTGCTAGCACTTCTTGTGTTTGTCAAGTTTTTAGCTTTAGTCACATTTACTGCTAAGTCGTTATCTCTATTGTTTTCTCCGACAATCATTCCTTCATAAACTTCTGCACCTGGTTCTATAAACATTACGCCTCTGTCTTCTAATGCGCCTAATCCATAGGCAGTAGCTTTTCCGTTTTCCATAGAAACTAAAACTCCAAGTTTTCTTTCTCCTATGTTATTAGCTGTTATTGGGCCATATTCGCTAAATGTATGATTTATTATTCCATACCCTTTTGTTAATATCAAGAATTCATTTACAAATCCTATTAGTCCACGTGATGGAACTTTGTAATCTAGTTTAGTATTATTTTCTAAAGAACTCATATTAATCATAGTTCCATTTCTAGCTGCTAGACTTTCAATTACTGCTCCTACTGAGTCAGTTGGACATTCTATTAAAACATCTTCATATGGTTCACATTTAACTCCATCTATTTCTTTAATTATAACTTCTGGTTTTGAGACTTGTAATTCAAATCCTTCTCTTCTCATGTTTTCTATTAATATAGATAGATGTAATTCTCCACGACCTGATACTATCCAACTTTCGGCATCTTTTGGCTCAACTTTAAGTGATACATCACTTTCTAATTCTTTCATTAGTCTTTCTTCTATTTTTCTTGCTGTTAAAAGTGAGCCTTCTTTTCCAGCGAATGGACTAGTGTTTACACCAAAAGTCATTTGAAGTGTTGGTTCTTCAATTTTTAATATAGGTAACGCACTTTCTTTTCCTACTTCGCAAACTGTTTCTCCAACTGATATGTCTGGAAGACCTGATATTCCTATTATTTCTCCAGCTTGAGCTGATTCTATTTCTAATCTTTTTATTCCAACAAAACCAAATAATTTTTGAATTCTAAATTGTTTTATAGTCCCATCAAGTCTTACACATGAGGCCATCTGTCCTACTTTAACTTCTCCTCTTGTTATTGTACCTATACCTATTCTTCCAACATAATCATTATAGTCTAATAGTGCAGGTTGGAATTGTAATGGTTCTTCTTTTTTACCAGTTGGTGCTGGAACTGTTTTTATAATTGTTTCAAATATAGGTTCCATTGTATGCTTTTGTGTACTTAATTCTTCTTCATAACTTGATGTTCCATTAAGTCCACTTGCATATATTATAGGAAAATCTATTTGTTCATCATTTGCTCCTAAATCTATGAAAAGTTCTAATACATCATCTATAACTTCGCTTATTCTTACATTTTCTCTATCTACTTTATTAATTACTACTATAGGTTTAAGACTTGCTTCTAAAGCTTTTTTTAATACAAATCTAGTTTGAGGCATAGTTCCTTCTCTTGCATCGACTAGTAATATTACTCCATCAACCATGTGCATTATTCTTTCAACTTCTCCACCAAAGTCAGCATGTCCTGGAGTGTCTACAATATTAATTTTGTAATCTTTATAGTATACTCCTGTAGTTTTTGCAAGTATTGTTATTCCTCTTTCTCTTTCTATATCATTTGAGTCCATAACTCTATCTTCATGTGTTTCGTTTTCTCTAAAAGTTCCACTTTGTTTAAGTAGTTCATCTACTAATGTTGTTTTTCCATGATCTACGTGTGCTATTATTGCGACATTTCTTATTTCCATGTTAATTCACCCTTCTTTTTTAAACCGAAAGTATTATATCATTACTTTTTATTTATGTAAAGAAAAATGTAACCCTTAAGTTACATGGATTGTTTTTTATTATTTTATGTGGCTAATACATAACTATAATATATTATGAATATTAAAAGCATTATGATTCCTTCTTTTCTTGAGAGTTCTTTATCATTTCTAGCAAATATAAAAAATAGTAATGCTGCTAGTAATACTACTGCTGTGTCTATGAGTTTAAATGATACAGATTCAATTCCGCCAAATAATAATATAGGTAATCCTAATACTATACACATATTAAAAATGTTAGTTCCTATTATATTCCCAACGGCCATGTCAAATTCACCTTTTCGTGCAGATTCTACTGTCATTGTTAATTCTGGAAGAGATGTTCCTATGACAATTATAGTCATAGTTATTATTTTTTGACTTATTCCTATTTGTTCTGCAAGTAATACAGCATTGTCTACTACTATATCACTGGCTAATGCTATTGCAATCATGCTTATAATAATTATTATTATAGATTTTTTTAATGAATATTTTGCTTTTCCTAAGTCTTCATGTCTATTTTTTCTAACAACGTAAACTATATATCCTATGAATATTATAAAAAAGCATATTAGTATTCCAGCATCGGGTCTACTTAAGTTATTCATTTTTCCTGTACTCCAAAGCGAATCACTTATTAGTATAAAGAATACTAATGTTGTAAGTAAGAGTAGTGGCAATTCTTTTTTTACTGTTCTATCTTTTACTTTAATTGGTTTGATGACAGCTGCTAATCCTATTATTAAAAGTACATTAACTATTGAACTTCCAATTACATTCGCTAATGTCATATCTACATTTCCTGTTTGTATACTGTTAAATGAAATAGCAAGTTCTGGCATACATGTTCCAAATGAAGCGATTGTAAGTGCCACTATTATTTTGGGTATGTGTAAGTTTATTGATAATGAACTAGCTCCTTCAACAAATAAATCTGAGTAATATACTAATACTACTAATCCTAAGAATAAAATTATTCCACAAGTAATCGCCATCATATTTTTCTACTCCTTTATTTCTTTATTATTATACCATAAAGTAAAATTCAGAATACAATAAAAATATTTTATTTGATATATTAGTTTACTATAGATTATCAAATTTATTTTATAAGTTCATATGATGTATTTATTAATTAATTTATTTATTTTAAATGTTTAAAAAAAACGCCTAACTTATGACAGTTAGACTATTTTAAGCAGCGATTTACTTTTTCCTAAAAATTTACTAATTTATTTGTTAGTATAATTATAATATTGCATTTCTTGTAATTCAATCGACAAGGTTTCTAATTCTTCATTTTCTTCCTCAGTTAGTATTTCTTCTATTTCAGTTATTAATGCGTTTAAAGTGTTAAATTCTTCATAATTTATATAATTATTTTTTAATATTTGTATTTGTGTATCTCTTAAAACTAGACCATTTTTTCTTTTCATTGGAATATTTGAATCTATATTAACACTTTCTATTATTTCATCTATTTTGTATTCTTTTCCCTTTATAATCATATATTTTGATTTCCTGTTTCAGTTCCGTTTATTTCAGTAGCATAATTATTTATTACTTGCGGAGTTTGATTATTAGAGTTTAAATTTTCTGAAACATTAATATCTGTTATATTTTCACTATTTTTTGCAGAATTTATATCTCCTAAATCATTCTTTATATCAATGTTAGAATCCCAATAAGAAGAGACATTGCAACTTGCTGAAAATGGTCTTGGATTTGGCATTTCTAATTTACAAATCATAGGTATTTTAAATGCTGTTCCAAATGCTACGCATGTACCAGGTTGTAAAATCTTCATTTTTTCTATAACGTCTGCTGATATGTTTGGTAGCATTTCTTCAATATATTTGATGTCTTTCGGATGTGTCATTTTAAATATTAAGAAGTTTGAACACTGAGATACAACAGTGTCTGATATTTCTACTGGTCTTTGACTTATTATATCTAAAATAACTCCGTATTTACGCCCTTCTTTTGCTATACGATCAAATATGTTATATCCAAGTAAGAATATGTCATTATCATTTTGAACATATCTGTGAGCTTCTTCTAAAAATAAATGAAATGGTACTGTAGCACGGTTTGCATTGGATTTTGCAAAGTCAAAAATGATTCTACTATATACTTTTACAAGAGATTTTGCTAATGTGTCATCTAATCCTTCTAAGTTTATGTTAATAATTTGTGATTTTTTGTTTTCTCTACTTACAAGATTAGTTACAAATTTGGCAGGACTAACGAATTCATCAGCAGTAAAGAATTTTCCAGCAGCACCTCTTATTAGTGAATTCAATCTTACTTTTAATAACTGAGCATCATCATGCATGTTTTTATTTTGATTAAATCCTTCACTTATAAGCGTGAATTCTAAAGCTTTTGCAAGTTGTACTAAGGAGAATACTGAATCTGGTAATTCTTTTAGCTCTTCAACTTCTTCATCTACAAATTTTAAAATATATTCTGTAATTAATACTTCTTCTCCAAATCGTCCTTTTGAATCTATTGCAAAGCATTCTGTGAAGCTTCTAGTATACCCAATTCCGGGAATTTCAGAATCAAAATTAAACTCATGAGTATGACAAGTATCTATTATTGAAAATATGTCATCTTTTTTCTGACTTGCAGTTGACTGACTATATAATATTGTTATTAAAGCTTTTGCAATAATGTTATTTTTATATTTATTAGCTTCTGGTGTATCTAATGAGAAAATTTTAGCATATTTTATTGCTCGCTCGATTATAGTTAGTTGAGAATGTTTATCTGCTTGTAATAGTATACCAAAATCATCAACTTTTAATAAATTTAGCGGAATTTGTATCATTACATCTTCTGGATCTTTTAGTCTGGATGTTATAAATTTATAATTATAGTAAGGATGTATTGAATTTATGCTTTTAAATGCGTTTTTATATTCACCAAATGAGTCAAAGAATATTAAGTTTGCATTATAAGCAAGAGCATTTTTATTGCTTAATATATTTTGTACTACTCTTGAAACTCCACAAGATTTACCAGAACCGCTATTACCATATATACAAAGGTGACTTGCAAATAAATCATTTATGTTTGGACATACATTAAAATCTTTGTATATTGCACTTCTTCCTAATACAAATGTTTCTCTGGACTCTACTCCTATTAATTCTAAAAGTTCGTTTCTATTAATTACTCTTATTGTACTATTAAGACTTGCTTTTCTTAGTATTCCATTATAGTATTTTCCGTTTACAAATTCTCCTAAAAATCTTACTTCTATTCTGTCCTCTCTTATTTCTACTATTTCTCCTAAAATATGTTGATCTCCATGTTCAAATATTAAATGTAGATTAAGCAGATCTCCTTTTGTATCATCTGTTCCTTTATTTTCTATGTATGCAATATTATCACTTATATATAGTATTCTTCCAAACATAAATAGTCACCTTTTTATACTTTCTATTATTAAAAGCATAGCACAAAAATGAGTGTTTTTCAATGGAGAAAAAATAGAAATTGATTATAGTAAGTGAATAAAAGTTTTTACAAATATTTTTATTAAAAATTGAGTTATCTTAAAAAAATGATTTATTATTTCTTTTTATATAGTATTTTTTTATTAAAATAAAAATAAAGCTATTTGCAACTTTATTTTATTTAACAGCTAATAATATTCAAATTAATTTTATTATGTATGATTTCAATTTTTAATGAATATTTTTAATACGAGATAAGCGCATAGTAACAGGTATAGCACTTAAACCTTTATTTATAATATAATTTTCATTAACTTCTCCTAAACGATTTTCAGAAAAATATAGTTGTTCATCTGCCATATCTAAAATAAAATTAAACCACTTGTTAATATCTTCGTTTGAATCATGTTCTAAATCAAAATATATGTTATTTAATCTATTTACATATGTTCTTTTGTTTATTAAAATGCTTTTGGATAGATTTAATGGACTTAACTTTAATCTAGTACCATATAATTTGTTTACCATTTCAGTAAATTTAATATTGTGAATCATTCTTGCTGTTCTTCCATTACCGTCCACATACGGATGGATTCGAACAAATAACAAGTGAATTAATGAACTAAGGAGAAATGGATTACTATATAATAATGCAACACCATTTTTACGATATATTTTTATAAAGTCATTCATAAACTGTGTTAAATCATTTGCTTTAGCTCCACGCCAAAATATTTCTTCTTCATTTTTTGAAAAGTTATATCTACTTACAGAAACTTCTGTTTTACGATATGAATCACTTGAGTCATATAAGCCTTGTTCAATTTCTTTTTTTATTGCAAAATTATGTAAAGCATGTATTCTTTTATTATTAATAGTCAATCTATCAAAAAGTAAGTCTTCATCTTTTACTAAATTAATATCAAAACTATGGTTTTCAATTGCTTGATTAGATTTTAATTCTAAATAAAGAGATTCTATAAAAAAGTTTGATATATAGTCTTTGTCATATTGAGAAAGCGATTTCATATAACTATCAAATCTTGAGCTAGTATCCTCTAAATGTTCTAAAACAAAAGGAAGTAATTTTATTTGATTAATATATTCTTCGAGAGAGAAATAATTTACATATGCATCATTCATTCCATTTTCTATTGCCATTGCCACACCCCTTTAAATGGTTCTTATTATATCTAAAAAATATATAAAAGTCAAATAAAATGTATTTTATATAACACATTTTATTTTGTCATTCAAGAGCTTTCATCATAATTTTATAATTATTAATCTTTCCATTTCCATGCAGAAACTTCTTTTATTTCTTTTCCATATTCTCTAATATATTCATGATGTTTTTCTAGCATTTCTAAACAGTAGTCTTTTAATTCTGTTACTTTTTTTAATTTAGGTACGTAATTTAAAATATCTAATATTAAATGATATCTATCTATTTTATTTTGAACTCTCATATCAAATGGAGTGGTTATTGTTCCTTCTTCTATGTATCCTCTTACATGTAAGTTTCTATTTGTTCTATTATAAGTTAATTCGTGTATAACATTAGGGTATCCGTGAAAAGCGAATATTATAGGTTTATCTTTTGTAAATATTTTATCGTATTCTTTATCAGTTAAACCATGAGAATGTTTTTCGTTTGATTCTAACTTCATTAAATCTACTATATTTACTACTCTTACTTTTAGTGTAGGTAGTTTTTCTTTTAGTATTGATACCGTTGCTAGTACTTCTACTGTAGGAGTATCTCCTGCACACGCTAATACTATGTCTGGATTTTTACCTTCATTAGTACTTGCCCATGTGAAAATATCTATACCTTTTTCACAGTGTTTTATTGCTTCTTCCATTGTTAACCATTGCGGTCTTTTGTGTTTTGATGCGATTACAACATTAATATAATTTTTAGTTTTTGTAATGTGATCAAATGTTGATATCAATGTGTTTGTGTCAAATGGAAGATATATTCTTACAGTGTCTGATTTTTTTGTCAATAAATGATTTATAAAACCTGGGTCTTGATGTGTGTATCCATTATGGTCTTGTTGCCATACATGACTTGCTAATAAAAAATTTAATGAGCTTATAGGTTTTCTCCAAGATAGCTCCTTAGTTACTTTTAACCATTTAGCATGTTGACTCGCCATGGAATCTATAATTCTAACAAATGCTTCATAGCTATGTATAAATCCATGCCTTCCAGTAAGTAAATATCCTTCCAGCATACCTTCACAAGCATGTTCTGATAATATGCCATCTATTACTCTTCCATCTTTGTTTAATAATTCATCTTTTCCAATAATCTTTGTTCCCCATTTTTTATTAGTTTCTTCAAATACATGGTTAAGTCTATTAGATAAAGCTTCATCAGGTCCAAAAATTCTGTAGTTTTTATTTTCTTCATTTAATGCAATTAGGTCTCTAATGTATTTTCCTAATTCTCTCATGTCTTCAGCTTCAGTTTTTCCTCTTTTTGTAATTTTAATACCATATTCTAATATATTCGGAGTTAATAATTCTTTTAGTAGTTGTCCTCCATTTGTAACTGGATTTAAACCCATTGTTTTTTCTAAAGATGGGACTAGTGACTTTATACTGTTTCTAATACTTCCATCTTTATTGAATAATTCAGTAGGTTTATAGCTTTTTAACCAATTTTCTAATGCTTGTACGTTAGCAGTATTTTCTTTGTTTACTATTATAGGTACTTGGTGGCTTTTATACGTACCTTCAACTTCTTTTGGACCAGTCCATCCTTTTGGAGTTATAAGTATTATCATAGGATATAGCGGTCTAAAATGATATGAATTAGCATGACTTTTTATTATATTAATATATTCTACTATTTCATCTAAAGTTCTTGCCATTTTTTTGTGCATTTTTATTGGATCTTTTCCTTCAACTATATAAGGTTTGTAACCATATCCTTTGAACAATGATAATAACTCATCTTTAGGTATTCTACTAAGTATTGTAGGATTAGCTATTTTATATCCATTTAAGTTTAATATTGGTAAAACTATTCCATCGTTTTTGGGATTTATTATTTTGTTTAAATGCCATGAAGTAGCAAGAGGTCCTGTTTCTGCTTCGCCGTCGCCAATTACGCAAGCTACTATTAAATTTGGATTATCTAATACTGCTCCATATGCGTGAGCTAGACTGTATCCTAATTCTCCTCCTTCATTAATACTACCAGGAGTTTCTGGGGCTGCATGTGATGATACTCCTCCAGGAAAACTAAATTGTTTGAATAATTTTTTTAGTCCTTCTTCGTTTTGTGTTATATCTGGATAGATTTCTGTGTATGATCCTTCTATATATGTATGTGATACAACTGATTGACCTCCATGCCCTGGGCCAGATATATACATCATATTTAAGTCATACTTTTTTATTATTCTATTAAGATGTGTATATATAAAGTTTTGACTAGGAGCGGTTCCCCAATGTCCCACTACATTTGGCTTTATATCTTTAATGTCCAATTTTCTTTTTAATAGTGGATTATCTAATAAATAAAGTTGCGCTACTGATAAATAGTTTGATAATCTCCAATATTTATCTAATATTTTTAATTCTTCATTAGTTATTTTCATTGTTTTCTTCTCCATATCTTTGTGCATAATTTTTATATTTTGAATCATCAAATCCTTCAAATTCAATTTTTATTGTTTCTTCTAATATTCCATTTTTTATTACTAATACTTGTGGATAATTTTTTGTTAATTCTTTAATGTCGTTAGGAAATGTTTCATATTCTTTGTTTAGTTCTTCTATTTCTTTTTCTGTTATTTTTTCAAGATTTAAGTAATATGTGTTATCTTTATTACTAAAGTTTATAAAAGTATGATTAAATATTGTGCAAGAGGTCATACATTCATTATTCTTTATATATATAAAGTTGTAATCTTTTTCTTTTGCTATTTCTGTTAATTTTTTTACGTTAATTTCTTTTTCTCTTAATCCGTTTTCTCCAGAAGATTTATACAAGCTTTCTGTTGTTTGGAAATATTTTTGAAATTCAAAGTTATAACTTTTCTCTTTTTGTGAGTAAAAGAAAGTTCTTTTATCTTCCATATCTAATATAATTCCTTCTTTTGTTTCTCCGCCTATTCTAAATGCCTTGTTACAATCTAATTTAATTATACTTGTGTTAGGGTTGTATGTATAATTTTTACATCCTTCTAAATCATAATCTGTTCCTTTATAAATGACATCGTTTTTGTTAATCATAAATTCGTCATAATTATTTGTGTTTGGATTAAATCTATAATATGTAAGTCCTAATATTTCATCTTTTGGTCTATCTAAAGGTCTATTTATGTATCCAATTACTCCTACTGTTATAAATGTAATTATTAGTACTACATATATTATTATTCTCTTCATTTGCCAACCTCTTTTCCTATTCTATATTAATTATATCAGTTATAGATTGTTTTTTAAAGATTATAATATTTAAGTAACGTAAAAGAAAAGACAAGTGTTATTTTACACTTATCTGTTTAGATTACTTTTTAATATTTTTATGTTATATGGATTATAACCTGTTCCTTCGCCACTTGTTACTATTATTTCTTTCTTTAATGAGATTACAGGTCTTATGGCAACCCATGCGTCTACTCCACCATTATTTAAAATTATATTATTAGTGTATGGTCCTACATAAAAGATATCTGCATATTTATGAATATCTCCCGACCACCAATTTGGTGTCATTGTGGCCACCAGTTGTCGCCTGTAGAGCTACCTCCATTTTTGTTTAGATAGTAATATGCTTTTTTATTATCTTTTTATATAATCTTCCTGCTAAAACTATTTCATTTAACGTTATCTAATGACAACCTTTCTTGATCACTAGATAACCAGTAATTATTCTCGTTATCCTGATTTAAAATTTCTTCATTTCTAGATATTAATTCATTACTTTGAACTAAACTTTTATAATCGTTATTTAGAGCAAATCTTGAAATAAATTTTGCATATTTACATTATTCTTTTTTTATATAATGGATTATCTCCATATCGATTATTAATATATTCTATTGTAATATTATCAGGCATATCACTTATATCAATAGGATTAATTCCTTTTTTACCTCCATTAAATTCTACACATATTGCCTCTGGTGTTACAATCAAACTATACTCTGTCTCAACTTCTTTTATTGCTCCTCTAATACCATGTGTAAGAGAAAAACTAGGTATAAATCCTTTTAAAGGAAGTTCATCGATATCAACATCCATATCTAAATCACAAATATAAGTTATATCTCCAAGCCAATATTCACTCATACCCTCATCTTTCTCCCATACAAGTGTAAATTCTACTCCCATTTTAATATTGTTTTCATAACCAACATTAGATATAATACCATGTGTTATTGTAAGTATAACTTCATCTTCTTCAAAATCTATTTCATATTCTAAAGCCATACCATTATCTAAAGTTTTACCTCCTTCCAAATAAGATTCGCTATTTGATTCTAGTTTTCCTTTTATTTCTTCTAATATATCTTTTGGTATTGAATTTAACAAAGTAATAATCTCTTGTCTATTACTAATATCGGCTTCTAATATAAGCCATAATGCTTTATCGATTTCTTTATGAAACATAGTCTCACTCCTCTTAAGTGCCACTATTCTACAATAAAAAGTCCTTTAAATCAATAGTTTTTATATAACCCTAAATTTTTCTTTTAATCCAGGTTAAAACTACGATTGAGTTTTATTTTGCTACAATTAACAGGATATGACGATGCACCACGAAAATACCTGATACCTTATAAACAAAGGCTTCCAGGTGTTTTTTGTTGCACCACCACTATTTTTGCACTTACAAAAATGAATACAAAACCTAAAATTTATATTCAAAATCGATTTTCAATATTCTATAATCACTTATTTTTAAAGAAAAATAATGTATTCACTTTTGAATACATCTATCATTTTTAGTTGTCATTAGATATATACAGGCTCATCTGCTGTCATTAGTCCAAAACCATCTTTAAAAGTGTCTTTTTCATTATAGCAATGTAAAGTTGGAGAAACGTTTGAATTAACTATTCTTTCATGTGCTTTGTAATAAAATATTTCTTCTAAATTATATGTATTATTATTTGCTAGTTCTCGGTCATTACAATAAATCGCATCTGTATTTATGTATTCTTTATCTGTATTAGATAGATTATTATACCAGTTTTCTACTGTTTTATATGCTTCTGATTTGTTTTCATTTGTTCTATTATTTTCTAAACTTCCACTTGTTCCATATCTCCACCCTACATATATTGGATCACTATGAATATTGTTAAAAGATTTAGGCTCTCCTATATATCCATCTTCTCCTCCTGTTCCTGCATATAATAGTCTTACTGATCCATCTCCATTTATTCTTATTACTCTCCATAATTTTCCTGCAAAACTTACCCAGTTATTTGGATTTCCTGTAAAATAATATGTTGTTCCTTGGTCATCTACAGTTTCATGCATTCCTGTTTCTGTGTATATATTACTAAAGTCTGTTCTTTCTC
>CANSWR010000016.1 GCA_947650795.1 uncultured Bacillota bacterium
TATTAACTAAATTCTCAAATACTATATTATAATTAAATACATTATTACTTTCATTCTTCACAGTAAAAGACTTTGATTCACTCCATCCTGGTGTTATATCATTTGAACCTAACTCTTCATTATCAGTAAACAGTATTCTTAAGTTTCTAGCTGTCACTGATAATTTTTTTCCACTCCCAAATATCATACCTGTGAAGTATGAATATGATATTCCTATACATAATAATAGTACTGACATTGTAAGAATAGTTATTATTATTTTCTTCATTTCTTTCTCCTTATAATAATATTTACCCTTACATTTATACTACATATTGTAGTGACATCATAGAAATTATACAACATATTGTTGTGAAAATCAATAAAACATTTTGTTGTATATTAAAATTTATATAGGTGAAAATATGAAATTAAATAGATTAAAAGATTTAAGAGAAGATAAAGATCTTAGTCAAGAAGAACTATGTAAAATTATCGGATATAAACAACAAACCTATAGTTGTTATGAAACTGGAAATAGGACACTACCATACGAATTGTTATTAACATTAGCAGAATTCTATAATACATCGACAGACTATATATTAGGAAGAACTAATATAATTAAACCTTATCCTAAAAATTAAAAATCTATCATTGAGATGGTTTTTTTACTACAAAAAAACTGCAACCTAAACTGCAATTTTCTCGCCACCTATCTCTTTCACTACACCATCTAAAATAGAATAAAGATATGTTCTCACTTTCTTTCCAGTAATTTTTTCAATATAATCCTTATAACCATTTAATTGCTTTATATACGCTTCATCTTCTACATTACTAAGTTTATAATCTATAATGTCAATATGACTACTATAAACTAACATACAATCAATTATACCATGATAAACATTATCTACATCTTCATACACAAACTCATATTCCTTAAAAATCTGAGCATCTTTTATATTTAATAATAATTTACTTCCTAAAAATGTTTTTATCTTATCTCTAATAAAATTATTATCTATCAAATCAAATCTAGGTTCTTTAAAATCAATATACTCTAAATACTCATGAACTTTAATACCAAATTCCATATTATTAATCTCTTCTTTAGTAAAAATTTTATTCGTTTCCTTAGAAAAATGCCTACTTTCCTTTCTTTCATCTAACACTAAAGGAAGCTCATTAACTTCTATATTTCCATTATCCAAAATTTCCAAAGATTCCTTATTATTTTGAAACAAATAATCTTTACTAATATGACTAAGATAATCCACTTCTTTAACTTGATTTAAAATACTCCCACCTAAATTGCTCATAATATCCATAAAACTTCTAAATTTATTTCTAATATTATAATCAAGCAGCCTCTCACTTAAAGGTCGTAATTCAAACTTAGGAAGAACAAATATCATTTTTTCTCTAGCTCTAGTAAGTGCAACATAAAATAACCTAATCTTTTCACTTATCTCTTCAGTCATATAATCATTTTTACACAAAAATTTAACAAAAGTTTCAGCTATCCCCTCATTATAATAAGGCAAAACTAAACGATACTTTTCATTATATATAAATTTTTCACTGATATCTCTAATATTAAACTTTTTATAAAGACCTGTAAAATAACATATTGTCCCGTCCAATCCCTTTGATTTATGAATAGTCATAATCTTAACAGAATTATTATTGTCAACATTTAAAGAATACTTAATAGAATGATTACTAGAAATTAAATCTTTTAAATAACTACTAAATTGATAAACATCATAGCCTAAATTACTCAAGTTCCTAGCAAGCTCCAACATTTTTTGTATCCTAACTTCACATGCTTCTTGATCAAGTGCACTTATACTCTTTTCATAAAATTTTAACTTATCAATTATTTCCTTTAGCACATGGTAAGTATCCATTACATCAATCTTAAAAGATATAACACTTAAATCTTTATAAACTATACTATCCCAAATATTGCCATTCTTAATATATTTATAAATCTCATCATCACTCATACTATACAAAAAACTTCTAGCAATGCTAACAAAATCTCTCTTAAAACATCCACTAAATTCTTTTTTCCTAATAGAAATAATAAAATCTAAAATATTAGAAAGCAAATAAGTTTCATCACTATTATCTAAATTTTCATCTTTATATAAAGTTATAGGTATCCCTAAATAATTAGCAATATTTTTATACAAATCAAAACTACTACTACGGTCCATCAAAATAAGAAAATCACTATAATTAACATTTCTAATCGACTTTTTCTTATCATAAACCTTATACTGACTTTTAACTTTTTCACTTATATCTTTAAAAACTAAAAAAGCTTCGATTTCTTCATTAGTATATAAACTATTCTCTTCTTTATCATATTGCCATACTTCACTACTACTGTTCTCCTTACCATCTCCTTCTTTTTCATAAATATCATTTCCAAAAACCATTTGATGACTAGTTACATAATCAGCTCCACCTAAACTATCATCCATCACTTGTCTAAAAATCTTATTAATATCATCTAAAACTTCTCTTCTAGAACGAAAATTACTTAGCAAATCTATCTTCTTTCCACCAATATGATTAGAATAACTATTATATTTATTTCTAAAAATATTAGGATTCGCATTTCTAAAACGATAAATAGACTGTTTAATATCACCAACCATATAAACATTGTCATTAGAAATTAAAGAAATAAATTCCTCTTGTAAATCATTAGTATCTTGATATTCATCAACTAAAATTTCTTTATAACTTGCTTTTAACTCTTCACAAATAGTTGAATTTTCTTTAACAATCTTTATACTCATCTTAGCAATATCTATAAAATCATAAACTTTTCCATTTCTTTTAAATTGATTTAGTCTTTCAAAATACTCTTTTAAAATAGAAATAATTACTTTCGCATAATCTTTAGTCTTAAAAAAACTTAACTTCATCTCTTCTTCATTACCATAAACAAGTATTTCTTTTAAACTTTTAATAGCCTGAGACAAATTTTCTTTACAGTTTTTTGCATTTTCATCACTTTCTTTAGGCAAATTAGGAAGTCTTAAACTAAGAATACTTTTTAATTGACTTATATCTTCTATATCATAAATATTCTTAATAACTTCACTTACCTTTGAACCATAATCGCTACCTATTACAGAATAAATATCATCTTCACACATCTTTATCTCTTTCTTAATAGAAACTATAATATCTTGATACTCCTTATAAAAATTATTAAAATTTTCTTCACTATAATATTCACTAATATAATTATCTAAGAATATTTCTAAATCCCATTTAAGTTCTAACTTATTAGCTATATCTATAATAAGCTTACGAATACTCTCATCATCTTTAACACAAAATATATCTATCATATTAAGAAATTCCACATCTTTATTTCTATAAAAAGAAAGAAAAACATCATCCATAATCTCATTCTTTTTCATCATAAGTAAAGAACTTTCTATAATATTTATATCTTTATCAATTCCTAAAACATAATGATACTTTTTCAAAACAGAAAGAGAAAAACTATCAAAAGTAGTAATATAAGCCTGATCTAAATTAATTAACTCTTGAGACAAACTAGGCATTTTTTTTAATTCTTCTCTAATTCTAGTTTTCATCTCTCCTGCAGCAGCAGCAGTAAAAGTCATAATAAGTAATTCTTCAATATGAACACCTAACTTTAACTTATCTATTACTCTAGCACTCAAAACCGCTGTCTTTCCACTTCCAGCACCAGCGCTGACAATTATATTTTCTCCACTAGACTTAATCGCTTCTTCTTGTTCCTTAGTCCACTTGGGCATTCATATCACCTTCCTTATTATCTACTTTATCATATCTTACAACATCATTTTCTGTATAAAAACACAAATCCTTAAAATCACAAAACTTACAACCTTCCATATCTAATCCAATTCTTTTAGGATTAATATTAAATTCCCCTTTGCTTATTTCATCAATAGAACTTTCTATGGTATTACTAACTTTATTAATAATATTATTTATTTCTTCCTTAGACAGTAACTTACTATAACGACTAAATCCCTTAGAATTCTTTTTAAGACTCTTTATAACCTTACTATCCTCATAACTAAAATCCATCTTACTTAGTAAATCTTCTTCTCCTAAACTATATCCTTGCAAATAAAGATTTTTACTTTTCTGTTCTAAATAAGTTTTACCTTCAACTCTACTAACAGAAGAATTAATAATTCTCTGTAAATAGAATCCTAAAACTTTATAATCTTTAAATTCTTCACTTTTACTAATAAGATATAGATAAACAGGTAATTGTAGTCCAATCCCATAATCTAATAAAGATAAATCTAAACTAACACCTCCAGTTTTATAATCAATTATACTTAAAAGCTTTTCTTCCTTATTTAATAAAATTTTATCTATAAAACCAACAAATTCTACATTACTTTGATTAGTTGGATTAATAGAGAACTTTCTTTCATAATATTCATCACTCAAAGCAGAATAACTTTTTTGTCTTTTTATTTCATCTATAATAAATTCTGTCTCACTATATAATTTATTTAAAAAGAATTTTTCTCTTTCATCTTTTCCTATATTATTACTAATAATATAACTATCCCATTCTTCTTTTAAATTAAATCCTTCACTACTATATTTTGAAAGAACAAAATGAATTAAATTACCAACCATTCTCATAAAAGATTCTTCATATCTATCAACCTTTAAAATATAACTAAGATAATAACGAAAAGAACATCTCTTAAAAACATCTAAACTAGTACTAGAAAGAACTATTTTTTCATTAATATCAGATATTATATTTTCACTAAAACCACTAAACTTATTATTGTAATTTTTATAAGAAATATCTCTATAACTATTATAAAGTTTTTTAACATCGTCATTTATTTCACCAAACTTAAAATAATTATCTAAACCTCTTGAAAGAATTATTTTATTATCAATATTACTAGAATCATAATTATTAATGTAGTTCATCTTTTCTATCTCAATTTCTTCTAAAAAAGCAGATGGATAAAATGTCTCTTTTAAGCTTTTCTTTTTATAACTTATAACTATATTTTTATTATGATTAAGAAAATAATAAAGTTTCTTTTTCTCATTCAGAGTTTTCTCTAAAGAAGTAACCCTACCTAACATATTTTTAACTTTATCACTAATATAATCTTCATCTTTATAAATTCTCGGCATTATTCCTTGATTAAAATTAACAATAAACAAATATTCATCTTCTTGATATATTGAATTAATATCACCTTCACTAACTGCATTTTTTGAGTCTTTTCTAGGCAAACTGGTATTTTTTAACTCTTCTATTATTATATCTCTAAAAATTAAATCCTTAGGCAAACTAACATATTTATTAAAAACCTTAATAATACTATTAAATATTTCTTTTTCTTCTTCACTTTTTACACTTATTTCTAACTCTTTTAATCCGCTAAACAAATCATCACTGTTAATAACTAACTTAGTAAGTGGCAAAGAATAAAGACTAATATCAACTCCAATATTAAAATTAATATTATATCTAGGAAAAATTCTTTCAATATACATTCTATATTCATCATCAAGATTGATAATTTTTATCTTGTCAAAACTAACACCATCTCTCACTAAATTAACTATCATTTTAGCTAAATTTCTAATTTCTTCTTCTAAAGTATTACATTCATAAACAGAAATTTTTCTGTCGTATTCTTGTACATTCAAAAATGAATAATTAACATCACCCAATAACTTAGCTTCTTCACTATCAATAAAATCTCTTCCATATAAAACTAAATCACTAGACCTTATCTTATTAATAGCTAACTTATTTTTTATAATTAAACCTTCTAAATCTAAATATGAATATATATTCCTTAAATAATGAATTTTTTCTATATTTATATCATCTAAAAAATATAAATTATCTAATATTATCTTAGCATTACTGACACTTAAATTTTCTCTTTTCATAACTTCATAAAGTGCTTTAATATCATAAGAAAATAATAATTTATCTCTTAACTCCTTAAAACTCATATACTTTACATTTTCTAAAGTTCTTTTACCTAGCAAAAGTTTACTTTTATTATCACTGGATAATATCATTAAAGTTTCATTCATTTTACCACACCCATATTTAATATTGTAACACTTAAAACTTTAAAGAAAAAGAAAAAGATGAAAAGGTTAATAATACAATCTTCTCTGTCCTTTCAAATATTTTTCATCTAACAAAATATTTAATTCATCTTTACTTAATATAGGATATAAACTTATTCCAGCTCTTCTAACTACAATATTCTCAAAATCTCTATCAGTAAATTCAAAAGTATCAAACCTATTTTCAAAAGTTATACTTTTTAATAAACATTTAACTTCCCTAATCTGAATATCATTTTGAAACTCGACCGATGAAATATTTATAAAATCTTTTTTCTTATTACTAACAGATCCTACTTTAAAGAAAGTTTCTAATACTTTAGCAGCATTAGTTAAAGAATTTTCAAAATCAAAATTTTCAAAAATCAATCCTTTACAACACCATAATCAAATGATGTTAAATAATCATAACTATTTATTATAGAACGAACACTCCTATTGACAATGCTGTTAGTTGTATTACCTAAAACTTGCAAAATAGAAGGTACACGCAAAACATTTAAATTTTCATAAAGATCAGCTGGAAAATTAATTATACCTATAAGTCCCTCATTTAAAGCTAATATTTTAAACTGAACACCGCCAAATATATCTCCACCAATATATTTTAAAGTTGATGGCATATAAACTATTTTATCTTTAGAATTCTCTCTAATATAATCTAACAAAGGATTAGATTTATTTGAAATAAAATTTATTTCTGTTATTCCTTCAGGTAAAGAAAATCGAGAACTAATTTTATTATCAAAAGAACTAAGTAACTTTTTACATAATATTAAAATATCAAATTTCTTTAAACTAAAATCCATTAAAATAGATAAAGTTTCTAAAGATAAATCATCTTCCCATTCAAATATATCTTCTCAAAAATATAAATCTTTTTCATATAAACCACGGTATTGCTTGGTAGATTTAAAAAACTCCAAAATACCTTTCTCACTATCTAAAGATACTAAAAATGAAAGTAGAAATCTACTATGTAATATATTATTCCAATCATAATCTTTTTTTCCATCTTTCAAAACATTTACTATTAATTTAACATAATATCCATACTCTTTACCAAATAATTTAGTTAAAAGTTTATTATTACTCATTAATATTTCATTTATTTTAGAATAAATTATTTCTTTATATTGCTCTAATTCCACAAAGTTAAAATCTTCAAAATTCTTACCATTATAAGAATGAACCAAATCTCTAGATAACATATTAAACTTAATTTTATACAAATCTCTAAGTAATTTATCACTTACTAAGTTTCTACCATAATCACTAAAAACTCTAATTCTTAGTTCAAGTACAGAGAATGCGTCCATTTTCCCACTAACTACCTGACGTTTATTTAAACTTTCTTCCAAAAAGGGAACAATATTTTTATGTTTATAAACTTCTATTTCTAACTCACTTTCTAAAAAGCAATTTTATCATAAATAGATTCAAATTTCATATTCATATAACATAATAATTTGTCAGGGGATACCATTAAAGTAAACATTTTTTCTACTAACTTTGCTTTCTTCAAAATTAAAATATCATTTTCACTTATATCACTAATACTTTTAGACATTTCTATATTAGCATTTGCATCTATAAAAATAGCTTCTCCTTGAGTTTTAAAAACATTAAACAAAACAACTAAATTATCAAGTTTATTTTTAACAATGCGTTTTTTACTTATATTAAAACTATTAGTACTATTTAAAATTTCTTCAAGTGCTATTATTCTAAGTTCAAGTTCTTTTAAAATATCTATTATATTTTGTAAATATAAATCTTTCTTTTTCGCTTTTACTATCAAATCCAATTGCTCATTATATTGATCAATATTTTCAAAAACACTATCTTCATTCAAAAACAGATTAACAACTAACTCCAAATACATATCCATTCTTTCTTTAAAATTAGTTATATCCAAATCTTTACTAAATAAAACTTTATCTTTCAATTTATCTAAATATTCACTTTTATATTCGTTTAACTGCACTAATTCATTAGAAAAAAGCTCGTTTCTAGTACGAACACTAACTAAATCCCTTATACTAACAATATCAGTAGACTTAATAACTTCATCTTTTTTAAATAAATTTTTAAAAAAACTAAAAATATTCATCCTTAATCCCTTTTAACTAATACAATTGTACCGCAATTTAATACAAAAATAAAGAAAAAAAGAAATTATTAAAATATTTTAATAATTCCATATTCCTAAAAGTCCTTTAGCATTAATAGGTTCACTAATAGGTTCTACATTATCTAAAATCCAAGCATATCTGCCTTCTTTATAATCTCCACAAATATATTCTAAATGATTATTATCTCTCATATTTTCTACATATTCATGAGTCATATAAACACAATCTATCAATTCACATTTACAAATAATCTTTCCAAAATTTAATTCTGACTCATTTATCAAAGACATTAATTCTTGATTTTGCTTCCATTCTTTAGGAATTTTAGTACTACTAGCATGAATATATAATTCTCCTCGGTACTTTGTTTTCCAACTTCGTGTTTCTACTAACTTTTTCTTATTACTAATAAGAGTAGCATAAGGTTCTGTTAAACTTAAAACTTTCATTTAACAAGCCTCTTTACTAATGTATCTTCATCTCCTATAACTTTTTCTATACTATCTAATTCATAAAAATTAACTGTATTAGATAAACTAAATTCTTCTTCATTAGATGAATATAATATTATCTTTTTGCCCTTTGCTAAAGCATATCCAAGTTCTATATGCGTTCCGCGTCCAGCAGGAAGAACAATAATGACAATATCACTTTCATCAATCCCATTAAGTTCCAAAATAGAATAATTAATTAAATCCTATCTAGTTTCATTACCAATACCTTCTATATTAGCCCAATTATAAGTATGTATCCATCCAAATTTTTGAAGCTCACTAGAAAGTCTATTTACTTTATCAACATTTTTAAAACCACTACCAATATAAAATTTCATACATTTCCCTACTTTCCTAAAAGATCAAGTTTCATTATAAGTCTTGAATTAACTGGTCTCATATAATCAACTACTTTATCTCCATAAGCCTCACTAAATGGTAACCAACAAACATCACTACTTTCACCTGGATTATATTTAAGTAAAACATCCTCATCACATTCCATTAAATATATAAGATCTAAATGTGTATGCCCTGATACATATTCTCCTCTTTTTACATGTCCACTGACAGGATTAACAGTAAGTCCAAAAATATCATCACTTAAAACTCTAGGTTTAACACCTGTCTCTTCTGTAACTTCTCTAACTGCAACACTAAGTAAATCACTTTCTCCATCAGCATGCCCTCCAGGATAAATCAAACCTTGATAAATATTATGATATACACATAACATCTTATCTCTATTAGGATTGACTACAAATGCAGAAGAGGTAAAATGCATTAAATTATACCTTATCAATAAATCCCTTTCTAATTCTAAAGCTTCAAGCATATATTCTCTGTCCTTTGCTTCAACTTCACAAAATGGTTCAAATCTAAAAATTTGATTCTCTAAATTCTTCATAACTACCTCCCACCTGGATTATATCATATTACTTAAATTTTTAATAATCTTTTTCTCTCATAATCATGTTTATACCATTCTAAAAATTCATTCTTAATAGATACTTTTCCAGCCATATAATTATCAAACTCCTCTTCACTCATTTCAGCAACTGTTTTAGAATATCCTTGTGGTATAAATAACTGCCATAATTTACTTTTAGCATTTTTCATATTTTCTCCTTTAATCTCTTTAGAAAGATATCCCTCATTAACATCATAAAATACATAATAGTCTATTCCATCATAAAAAGTTAAAACATCTATAAATCTGCAAGCTCGCTCTTCTACATCTTTCATAATATCTAATAAATTATCAAGATTATTAGCAATTCCACTTCTTTTTACAAATGCACCTGGGTAAAATGGACAACCAGGATAATTATCTATAAAAAATCCACTATCAATTACAAAACAAGGCACATTTAAAATATTATAAGCTTGTCTCGCTTTATCCTTAGAAATCTGTGTAATATCATTAACTTCTAATTCTGAAATATCTATATTCTCCCAAATCAAATTTATTCCAAATCTTTCACACCTACTCTTCATCGATAAATATTTACCTCTATTTCCAGTAACAAAAACTATTGAATTCATACTTACATCACTCCTCTATAATTATATAATTTTCTAACAACAGATTTATCATAATCTGGCATACACATATCAATATTTTTAGATATACAAATATTCAAAGATAAATAATACATAACTATTACTTTATAAAATTCATTTATTAAGCTTCTTTCATACTTAATATCTGTTAAATCAATAATATTATAGTTTAATAAAGACTCTTTTAAAAATTCATCAAAATAATTTAATTTATTTCCCAAAAATATAATAGGACTATCTGGATTTCTATAAATCAAATTACTTCTACCATGACATAAAGATCCTTTATCATGTATGACTACACCTAATGCACCAGTTTCAACTAAATTACTTTCGAGCACTGTTTGAGTTACCCTACTATCATATCCTGATATAATTTGAATTAAATTACTATTACTAAAATCATAGCCAATGCTATTAACAAGTTCTAAAGCCATTAATAACATATCAGCTATAATTAATTTAGCATCCATTTTTTCAAATGACTCTAAAATTATCATCATAGGTATTAAAGTATTAGCTAAAGATATAAAACTTCTTTCATTATCATTCATAACATATCTAAGAACAGAAGCATTATAATTTTGATTACTACCAGTAATAATATATTTATTACCTTTAAAATCGTCTAAAATATTTTCTAAACCATTACTTTTCATACTATTAGACACAATAACTAAATTATCATAATATTTAACTTCACTCATATAAAAATAATCCCTTGGTTCAATTACTTTAACTAATCCAAAATCATTTATACACATCTCTAAATAATATCCAACTGATTTTGAACCTCCTGTACACACTATAAGTGTACTTCCTTTAATATTCACAAGTTCTTCTGCTAATTTTTTATCATAATTAGCATCCAATAATCTAAACTTTAATTTATTAAAATTTACTTTATAAGTCTCCGTAAAATTATGTTCCATCTATTATCACCTCGAATAAATAATATCACTATAAGAGGAAATATATATGTCACATTAAATAATTTTTATAGTTTTTATTCTATTAAGATAAAAATGTCTTACTTCATTTCTTAATTCACAATAAGCAGCAACACCCCATTGTTTATTTAAAACTAAAAGTTCATAAGGAGAAATTACTCTAACAGAAACATCCCCATTATTAGATAAATAACTAATAGAACATTTTTTATTAAACTTAATAGCTTTACTTACAACATTAAAGATATTTCTATCATCTAAAACAATATCTTTAGAAGGAACAAATCTTTTAGGCATACATATATTTTGATTTAAAACATACCCGCCATATGGCCCCTTAATAGTATCTACATATATTCCAGCTTTTTCTATCTCATCCTTATAAACTCTTATCATTCTAGGACTAACTTCTAAAATCTGTGACAATTCATTTAAACTATATTTTCTTCCATTACTCAAAAGTTCTATCATATATAGTACATTACTTATTTTAGACATAGACCTCACCTCATATTAAAACTTATTATAACACGTATTTTGTAAATATATAAACTTAAAACGTAAACTTTTTTACGCAAATTTAAGCATTATATCCATAAAATCACAATTTTTTTATTCACTTATTAACACAAAATGTGGATAACTTGTCACTTATCCACATTTTTAATCTTTTCTAATCTTAACAACATCGCCTTCTTTTACATGTCCAATAAGTAAAGAAGAAGTTTCATCATGTATTTTAACGTTATTTATAACTTGTTTCTCATCATAATTAGCATAACAATATTTACAAAAATGTTTACAAGAATTATACTCTCCTATATCCACCATCTGTGCACATTCACATCCTCTTGCCTTCCACTTTTTAAATTTCTTACCAGTTAAAATATAAGCTTCCTCTACTGACAAACATTCTCCACTTATAAATCCATAATCACATAAATTCTTCTCTTCAAAGCATGTTTGAACACTCATACCATTTTTACTAGCAATCCTACTAAACTCAGTACCTATAGTTTTAAAATCTTCATTATAAAACTCTTTTATATTAAGTATATTCATATTATTTCTAACATTCTTATAGTTATCCACAAACGAAACAATAATTTTACTAACATAACCATTTAACAAAGAACACATCTTATCAAAAGCATGAACATGATAATTTACTGTGTACTTATCATTAATTAAAATTGGATCATACCTAATAACAACATTATCTTTCCCTAAAATCTTCGAAATCTCCTTTATACTATTAATAACGTCCTTCTTATCTGGTACATTAGGTTCAATATCATTATTATATGACGTTAAAGTAACTTGAAAAATAATAGGTTTATCAATATCCACAATATAAGGAATAATTGGTTTAGGATTTTTAGTGCAAAATAAAATCAAATCCACATCAGAAAAATATATCCTACTAACTAACTTTCTATTAAAAGGATTTCTAACATCCACATAACCTTCTTTATATCTATTCATAAACCAAGGAGTATAAAAAGCAACAATATCTGTTCTACCACTAACATACAAAATCATAAGAACCACCAATAAAAAATATTCTAACATAAAAAGTACTCTTAATCGAGTACCAATGTCTTACAATTATCCATCTTTCTTATAATAGCAACCGTAATTTTATCAAAATTTAATGTTTTATAAAACTCTATACATCTATCAAAACTCATACTTTTAATGAAATCTATATCATCAAAATCATCTGAAATACTAATTCTAAATATAAAATTCCTTAAAATTTCATACTTATAATCTAACTTAAAAGCTTCATTAGCAATCATTTTCTTTTTATATAACTCAAAATACTCTTTAGATAAATTTTCATTCTTTAACTCCTCTTTAACACTATCTACAAATAATTTAACATCTTTACAACTAGCATTAAAATAAATATGAGTACCAAAAGAATTAGTATAAACATATCTACTTAAGTCACTTGAAACAACACTTTTCTTCTTCAAAAATTCAACGAAATCACTACCAACACAAAACTTACTATCTAAAATATAGTCCATATAAAAAGCAATCTCTTTTTCACTAAACCCTAGAATATCATTATTTCTAATACCTAGACTTACATAGTCATCCTCTACTGACATATAATATATCTGACTCTCTTTTCTAATATTACCTAATTGATATTCATAAGGTTTCATTCTATTCTCACGTTTAGGTAATTCATCATAAATACTTTCAATATAACATGTCATCTCTTCAGCATCAAAATTGCCAGCAACTAACAAAACTTTATTATCATCACTGTAAAAAGCATCATAACAGTTTTGCAACATTTCATAATATATTCTTTTAGTAGTATTCTCATCTCCTATAAAACAAAGAGTCTCATCAACTAACTCGAGTCCATCATAAAAGTTTCTATCAACAATTGCCCTAGCAACTCTAAATTTATTATCTTTAACTATCCTAGTTTCCGAAATAATAGCCTCACTAGACTTAATAATATCTTCATTAGTAAACACTGGATCTTGAATAGCAGAAATTAATTCTTTTATAGATTCTTTAATATTTTCAAGACCTATAAAATAATAATTTGTAGTTTCCATAGAAGTTCCACCATTTTTAGCATACTTTCTATCAGCAAACTTATGATACAAATTACCATACTTAGAATGTTCAAGAAGCAAATGCTCCAAAAAATGAGCACATCCAGTTAACACATGTTTATGTTCTCCATCTAAATAAAATGAGGAATATTCTCCACTACTTCCATATAAAATCCCATAATTAACAAGTATTCTTTTCATACTCTCATCAACATATAAATAAAGTCTTACTCCATTTTTTAAAGTTTTTTTAATCATTTTATTTCTCATTCTTAACACCCTTATAAAAATAAATAAATTTCTCTTCTATATTAGAAACCTCATTAATAATATCTTGAGAAGTAACAGAATTAGTTAAATTATGTAATTTTTCTTGAAGAGGCCTTTCATTAAAAACATAATATTCTACCTCATCTATTAAATTATTCACTAGCTCATCTCTTACCAAATAATCTTGATTAAACTTATCTTTAACAAAACTTAATAGTTCATTAACTACTTTCTCATCTTTAAGTAAATTAAAGATTTCCCTAATACCTTCTAAACACTTTTCCTTATCATACTGACTAATACTTGCTCCTAAAATAATTATCCCCCAAAAACGGTATTTATTAATATATGACCCTGCGGAATAAACAAGACCTCTTTCATTCCTAAGAACTTTATGACACAATCCATTACTATTACTTAACATAACCTGTATAATTCTATACAAATACCATTTATCCAAACTGTAATTATTAATTTGATACACAACATTCAATGTAGAATCTTTAATAGTCTCATCAATTAATTCCTTTTCTCCAATATTAACATCGACAAAATCTGTATAATCTAAATTAGTAACACTAGATTTAAAAGGAAAATATTTTCTAATAATACTAAACTCTTCTTCGTTTACATCTCCGAAAACAAAACCTCTAAAAAAACTATTAGAAATTAAATCATTATAAAAGTCTATTATATCATTTTCAGTTATACTTTCTACTATTGTTTTAAATTCTTCTATATCTACAATAATATTTTTATTAAGATTACATTTAGGTAAAGCTTCAATCAATAAATTTATTTGAGCTTTAGTTTTAGGATTAGCTAAATTAATAATCTTTTTATTTATAATATCTTTTTTTATCTGTTCAAAAACATCTTTATCTAACTTACCATCTCTAAAATTAGGATCAAATAAAATATCTCTTGCAAAAGCAATCGCATCTTCAAAATAATCTTCATCTATCAATTTAGGATTTAATAACTTAACAGTAAAAATAACAAAACGCTTAGAGCCAACTTTACTTTCATCTATATTTAAATACATATTATAAAATTCTTTTAATTTATCTCTTATATCTTTATAAAAAGTATATTTATTATTAGTTTTCATTAAATACATTAATAAAAGTCTTGCTTTAATTACATCTGCTCTTTCATTAGACATAGTAAACCTAAGTTCCATTTTTATTGACGCAAAACCTTTAACAGAATAAAAATACATTCCATCTTTTTCAAACATATTATCTAAATTCATCTAATCATTCTCCTTCTACTAAAGTATTTATCAATTTATACAAATATTTTATCATTTTAAAAGAAAAAAGTCGAGTCAATAAACTCTACTCAAACTGTTCTCTAGTCTTAACAGGCATATCTTGAAACTGTACTTCTTCCCATGAAGTAACACCTCTAAGTCTCATATAGTTAACTTTTATATATGCACCTGCTTTTAATTCTCTAACAGTATCAAAACTAATTTCACGTAAATTACCATTATCATCATAAAACTCTAAAGTATATCTATAATTCTTATCTTTAAAAACATATTTACTATTATCAATTACAGAATAATAATCCTTATTATCATAAAAAGCCATATAATAAATTAATACACATATAATCACAAAAATTACTACACTTAAACTACATAAAACAACATTCTTAACACTCATTTACTTTCTCCCTTTAAATATAAACAAAACTATAAATAATATAAATAATATAACAAAAGGTACGATTACAACAAAAACCATATCCATTATCTTAATCCTTTATAATATTCTTACTAACACTGTAAGTTATAACAAAATATCCACCATAAATTATAATTAGAACTAAAGCTGTCATAACTATTGAAATAAATAATTTTTGATTACCAAATGTCTCTAAAATATAATTACAAAACATTATTCCAAAAATCGAATGAATTATTGATAAAACTAAAGGAAACCCAAAGAAAATAGCTGTCTGCTTAAATAAAGCTTTATTAATCATTTTTTCATCAGCACCTAGTTTTCTTATCATCCTGTACCTCTCTTTATTATCACTACTATCACTAAGTTCCCTTAAAGCAAGAATAGCCGCACTACTAATTAAAAATATAATACCTAAATATATTCCAATAAATGTTACACAAGCTCCAAGCCCAACACTAGCACCATACATAGCAATCTTACTAACAGCGTCTAGTTCTATTTTAGAAATATACTTATTTTCATCAAGTGCCATAATTATATCTTCTATTTTCTGCTTTTCTTCATCACTTTCTACATTATAATTAGCAGCTAACAAGCTTTTTTCACGAATAATTCCATTTAAAGCATTATCAGGAAATACGAACAATCCTGTATTTATATGATTAGGAGACATATAAACAAAACCATCCAAACATTCATCATATTTAGGTTTATAGTTAACTCCAGAAAGATTAATATTCACATCACGTTTAAGTGCTTCATCTCTAATAGCTGCCCAACTTTCAAAATCACTTAAAACAATATATTCATCATCATTAAGAATTAACTGATCTTTTCCATAAAGTCTTGCTAATTTATTATAATCACTTAATTTTATAAAACTCTCACTAGAATCATAAGATAGCATTGGATATTTACTCTTAGCAATTTCATAATATTCTCCTAAAGTTGTTTTTATTTTTATATCATTACTTGAATAAATAGTTACTTCAACTATATCCTTAAAATAATCTTTTACATTAAAATCTGCTCTTTCCAAAGTTTCAACAATACTAATTTTAGAATCATCTATCAATACCTTATCTCCTTCATTTCTATCTAATATCTTAACAAATTGAATATCAACTGGTACTAGAGTAACTAGATTTTGTGTCATAGAATTCTTTAAAGATAAAGCGCTACTTAAAACACATATAGTAACAAAAATCATAAGACAAATAATTCCCATTTGCATAACTGTAGTATTAATCTTACTACTTATTTGTCTTAAAACAAAACTGTTAAGTCCTCTAAAATATAATTTTTTAACAGCCATTACTATTCTTAAAATTAGTCCAGACAAACTCCAAATTATAAGAAACGTAGAAATAGTTCCAAGTCCTACAGGTATTAAAATCTTAATCATCTTATCAAGCATATCTACTCCAGCAGTAACAATATAATAAGCATAACCTAACATTATAGAAGATATTAAAAAGACAATTGTACAAATAATAGGATTCTTCATTTTCACTTTTTCTTGTTTCTTACTACTATTTATTAAATCAATTAATTTACACTTACTAATAGTTACAACATTAAAAAGTGCTACTACTAAATAAATAATACCAAAATAAATCAAAGTTTTTACACAAGCACTATGACTAAAAATAAATCTAAACCTAGTTAAATCTGCTTCAAACATATTAGCAACTAACAAACTCATAAACTGACTAAGTAAAACTCCCAAAGTAAGCCCAACAAACAAAGAAATTAACCCAATAAATATAGTTTCTATTAATAAAATTTTAGATATCTTTCTTTTACCCATACCAAGAGTTAAATAAATACCAAATTCTTTATTTCTTCTCTTAATCAAAAATCTACTTGCATAAATTATAAGAAAACCTAAAACAAAAGAAACAAAAACACTTACAGCATTCATCATATAATTCATAAGTTCTATTATTTTCTTAGTAGAAGAAGAAACATTCATCATAACAGTTTGACTTTCAATAGCATTAAAAACATAAAAAATACAAACACCTAAAACAAGAGTAAAAAAGTAAATAGCATAATCCTTAAAACTTTTTCTTATATTTTTTAAAGATAACTTATAAAGCATTATTAACATCTCCCCCTAAAAGAGTAACAACATCTATTATCTTATCAAAAAATTCTTTTCTATTTCCATCTCCTTTATTAATTTCAGAAAAAATCTTACCATCCTTAATAAAAATTACACGATTAGCATAACTAGCTGTAAAAGCATCATGTGTTACCATTAAAATTGTAGCATTAAATTCCTTATTAAGATAATTAAAACTTTCTAGTAGCTTTTTACTACTCTTAGAATCAAGTGCGCCTGTAGGTTCATCTGCTAAAACTAATTTTGGATTAGTTATAATTGCCCTGGCAGAAGCTACCCTTTGTTTTTGTCCTCCACTCATCTGATAAGGATATTTATCCATTACACTTTTAATGTCTAAATCATTTACTACTTTGTTAACTCTATTCTCTATTTCACTAGAACTAATATTCTGAATAGAAAGAGCAAGTGCTATATTTTCAAAAGCAGTCAAAGTATCAAGTAAATTAAAATCTTGAAATATAAAACCCAACTCTTCTCTTCTAAATTTATTTAATTCATTTCCTTTAAGTTTAGTAATATCTATATCTCCCACATAAATATGCCCACTAGTTACTTTATCTATTGTTGAAATACAATTAAGAAGTGTAGTCTTTCCACTACCTGATGCTCCCATAATAGCTGTAAATTCTCCTTCTTTCACATCAAAACTGATGTCATCTATAGCCTTAGTAAGACTAGACTTTGTTCCATAATATTTCTCTATTCCTTTAATTCTTAAAATATCTTTCATAACTTTTCTTTCCTTTCACATAACAATTATATAACAAATTAAATAATAAGTCGTATGTTTAATATTACTAGCCATTACAATTTTGTAATATAGAAAAAACTCACATTCCTGCAAGTTTAAATCATTTTATAACATCATTTAAATAAATAAAGTTATCTAACTTCGTCATAAAAATTATTGTCACTTAAAGAGATTTCCACTCTAGTATATTCTCCTTGAACAGACTTAATTTCTATATTATGACCTAATTTATCACAAAGATTCTTAACTATAAAAAGCCCCATTCCAGTAGACTTAACATTATCACGGCCATTACTACCTGTAAAAGATTTTTCAAAAACTCTAGGTAAATCAGCCGAAGAAATACCTATCCCATTATCTTCTATAATCAAAACCACATTACTAGGATTTCTTATAGCGTAAATTTTAATAATACTATTTTTACCTTTATACTTAATACTATTATTTAATATCTGATTAATTATAAACATAAACCATTTAGCATCAGTATAAACTTCAAAATCAACATTTCTTACATCCAAAATAATATCCATATCAAGTAAATAATCTTTATTTTTAACAAGAACACTATTAACACATTTTTCCAAATTAACTTTACTTATAAAATAATCTTTACTAGCATTCTCACTTCTTACATAATAAAGTACTTGTTCAAGATAATCATCAATTCTATTTAACTGAAGCATCATATTTTCATTTAACTTATCTCTATTATTATGTAATTTTAACATACAACTAGCAAGAGGAATTTTAACTTCATGTATCCACATTTCTATATAGTTTTTAAAATCACTAACTTGTCTAGAAAATTCCATAACATTTTCATTCATAGACTTATTAATTTCATACAAAGAATTATATAATAACTTTCCTTCATAAAAATTAGGTTCTTTTAAAGTTTCTAAAACTAAATAAGACTTATCTAACTTATCAACATTATTAATTAACTGATTATAAAACTTTCTTTTAGAAAAATACTCTATTAATAAATTTATAATATTAACAGAAATAAAAAGAACAGTAAAAGCTATAATTAAAGAAATATCTACTTTAAAAGCAAATAAAAGTAAAAGTACTACAAAATACATAAAAAAACTTATACTTAAAAAGAGACATTTACTTTTAACAAAACTTAAAAACTTCATAACAAAATATAACCTTGGCCTTTCCTAGTTTCAATAACATCTTGAAGTCCTATACTTTCTAACTTGCTCCTAAGTCTACTTATATTAACAGTAAGAGCATTATCATTAATATATTCATTATTATCCCATAAATCGGTCATTAGTTCATCTCTTGTAACAATCACACCCTTGTGACTTAACATAAAACCAAGAATTATCATCTCATTCTTAGTAAGTATTATTTCCTTATTACAATAATTAATCGTACCCTTTTTTATATTAACTATTGCATCTTTATATTTAACTATTTCACTAACATTGTTGATTCTTCTCAATATTGAATTAATTCTTAATAACAAAATTGTAGGATTATAAGGTTTAGTAACATAATCATCTGCTCCATAACCCATAGATAAAACTTCATCACTAATAGTATTTTTACTAGTAACCATAATTACTGGCACACTACTAATTTTTCTTAACTTTTCCAAAACCATCTCGCCATTCATATTTGGTATATTTATATCTAATAAAACCAAATCTGGATTAATATTAATAATCTGATCTAAGACATTATTAAATTCTTCTATTATAAACACTTCATAACTAGCATTTCTAAGAAGTTCCATCATATCATCTCTAACACTCTTATCATCTTCTATTATTAATATTTTCATAATCACACCTGTCTCCATTCATTATTATTATACCACTGCTTTTATAATTTAATATATTAC
Source organism: uncultured Bacillota bacterium (assembly GCA_947650795.1). Taxonomy (GTDB): domain Bacteria; phylum Bacillota_I; class Bacilli_A; order RF39; family UBA660; genus MGBC139354. The sequence continues at coordinate 20,585 of CANSWR010000016.1, forward strand.
AAATTTGAAATAATCTTTAAATCAACACTTGTAGTCTTTAAAAATATAAAGTATAATAATTAACAAAAGGAGATTTATCATGAATAAAGCCAATAATAAAAGAAAAAAAGAAACCATAAACAAAATAGAAGCTTCATTATTAAACCTTTTAAAAGAAAAAGAAATAAGTGAAATAACAGTTACTGACATATGCACTAAGACAAAAATAAACCGTTCAACATTTTACTCAAACTTCATTGATATAAGTGAATTAGCAAACGCATTAAGTTTAAAAATTGAAGAAGAAATTATTGCCACATACAAAAAGAACTATAAAACCTTAGACCATTTAACAAATCTTTTTAATCATATATATCTTAATAAAGACCCTTACCAAACATTTTATAAATTAAATAAAAACAAAAGATTAAACTTTAAAAAATGGAATATAAATCTATCATCAAAATATTACGATGACTTTTTTACTGATTATCATTTAGAATTCTTTGAAAGTGGCATTAATGGATTAATACAAAAGTGGTTAAACTCTGACTTATCACTTACTCCAAATGAAATGAGTGAAATTATCAAAAACGAATATAAACAAAAAGAATTATAGCACACAAAAACCTAACACTTTGTTAGGCCTTTTTTATTTTTTCTTTAAAGTTAACTCTCCTGAGCACTCATCTATCTTAGTTTTTTCTCCATTTCTATCATATTCATAAGTAACAAATTTATCTCCCTCTTTAAAAGTAATTCTATTATTTACTTCAACTAATAAGTTTGAAAACACACTAACTGCTCTAGTTTCATTAGTATCTTTATTAACTATAATTAAATCTATTACACTATCAAATTGATTAGCATAAACACCTTCTTCAAGAAAAGCTGATTCCATTCTTCTCTTAGTTTCAATAGATGTACCATGTGCAGAATTATACCCATAAGTATAACCTTCCATAAATTCAGAATTTTGCCCTTCTATTACATTACATCCATAATAAAAATTAGTATCTGAAATTGGAAATCCAAGCATTAAAGAATTATGAATTCTATCATCCATAGTATCTTGTAAAATCCCATCATAAATAGCATTTTTCCCTGAAACAATACTAGTATCTGTATGTACATTATCAATATAAACTTCTAAATTACTTTGTAGTCCTAAAGTTCTTATCTCAGTATATAATCTTTTAGTGTCAGTAATTCTCCAATCACTACCACTTTCACACATATATTTAATAACTAACTTAAATGTTTCTCCTTCAACATCTTTTTCTTGCATAATTCCGTTAGATAAGCTTTCTCCATCTTCCATCTCATTACTTGAACTTATTATATCCATATCAGATTTATCACTACCCATCTCTGTTCCACATCCACTAAGAGAAAAAGATAATAATCCTGCCAAGCTTAAAGCTACTAGTTGTTGTTTTTTTAAATATCTATCCATAACTCATCCTCACATTCATAAAAATTTTTCTTATTATATCTCTAATAAATATTTAAGTCAAACATAAACTTAATACTTGTATCTAACTAATGAAATAACACCAGAAATTATTTCTAAAACATTTCCAACTATAGTAATATAAGCTCCCACTGTGTAATTATAAAATATCCATACAATCGCCGCTACCAACACTGTAATTCTATTCCAAATTGGATTTCTAACCCAAGAAGAAATAGTGTAGCAAAAAGTTATAACAATAGGAATAAAAGAAAGAAATCCATCATAAGTTAAAATACCTAAAAGTATTACAAACAAAGAAAAAACAACAAGGCCTACATAACCATTACACTTTTTAGATTTATAAAAAGTTAAACACCTAATAGATGAAGCAAAATTCATAATGCTAGCTGAAAAAGCACCAAGTAATCCATATTCAAACATATAAAGAACATTGGCCCAAAACTGAAAAAGCAAAATTTTTTCTCTTTTCTCATTTTGTATACTAACAACCCATAAAGCGATTGCAAAACCACCAATTATCTGTGCGACAAAACTCATAAAAATACTCTCCTATTATGATTGTACCACAAATCTAAAAATCATGATATAATAAGCAAACTAAAAGAGGTGAAATATGGAAATATCTGAACATGATAGTCAAAGAGACATATATTTTACAAGAAAAGAATTTGAAGAATTAGAAACATTTCATCCTAAAACTAATGCTCCAAATAATGAAGGAATATTTAAACTATTTAATATAGATGGTACAACTAAATTAATAAAAATATTTCATTACACAAGAAGAATAAATACAATTAAAACCACAATGAATATACTTATAACCTATAAAGGAATAATAAAAGAAATACATAAAGAATTAGTGCTTCCTGAAGATTATGTTTATGTTGAAAACATTCATGAAGAAAAAATCGGATCTACTTTTCCACTAATACAAGGTAAAAATTTACAAGACATTTTATCAGATGAATCTTATAATTACAAAAAGAAAATGATTTTACTAAAAAAACTAGGACAATTCTTAGAAAACTTAAATACTTTAATACCTTACTTTCCTTATAAACTACATATAGGCGATTTACACGAAGGAAACATTATGATTACTAAAAGAAATAACATAAAAATAATTGACACTATTTCAATGTATATAGATAAAAATAAACTTCCTACAATTGAAGCACAACCATCAAAATATTTAGAATTTAATGAAACTATTAAAGAAGAAAAATATCAAAGCAAATATCCAAAGCAATCTAATGGACTTATAATTCCTAACAAAGATACAGATATATTTTGTTATTTATTTATAATACTTAATACCCTTGCAAATACTGACTTAGCACATATACCATTAAAAGATCTTTTAAATTACTTAGATTATTTAGAATACCTAAAATATAATAAATACTTTTTATTTAGTATAACAAGATTATTTAGTCTTGAAGAAAACATTAACCCTTATGAATACTTAAATAGTATTACACACAAACAATACACTAAAGCAAATTATCTTTCATATAAAAGAAAAACAGGAATAGATTTAACTAATATATCTTCCTAATTAATTTCCTCTCAAAATCACATTCATGAATTGACGCATGACTAACACCAAACATTTCTTTATTATAATTAATAGGAATATCTCCTAAAATAAAATATATCATATTGATAACTCCTCGGTGCGTTATAACCAAACTATTATCTTTACCCAAAATTTCACTTAAACTTTCTTTAATTCTTTTATAAAAACTAACTAAAGATTCCCCATTAGGATAACTTTCATTAATATCACTTAACCTAACAAACTGAGGATACTTTTCTAAAACAATACTTTTCTCTAACCCAGTTAAATCTCCTTTATCTAACTCTCTTAATTTGCTATTATATTCTATTGTACCTAATCTATGACTGTTCATAATTTCAGATGTTTGAACAGCTCTTTTTATATCACTTGAAATTATTTTGTTAATAAATAAATTGTTATCCACAAACTCTCTAGCTTCAATAACTTGCTTAACTCCTTCCTTAACTAAAGAAACGTCACTATGCCCGCCTATATATCTTTCGTCATCTAAACCATGTCTCATTAAATAAATCATTTAAAATCCCTCCAAACTTCACTTTCTCTAGGTCCATTAGAACCTTGATATTTACCTTTATATAAATCTACATCCCCATATACTTTCCAAAACATAACTTGACCAATTTTCATATTTTTGTAAATCTTAACCCTTTGAGTGGCATGTAGTTGTAAAGTAAGATTTCCTTTAAAACCAATATCAACTAAATCAGAAGTAATTTGCACGAAAAGTCCAAGTCTTCCAGTAGAACTTCTACCAGTTATAACAGGCACATATTTATCACTTCCTATAATTTCTTTAGTAAAACCTAGATATACTCTTCCAGGTTCTATGACAAGACCTTCATCTGGTATTGGCACTATCTTGACTTTTTCTTGACGTTTACTATCAAGCTCATTATTTTCATAAACTTTAACATAATCTCCTAAAGTATAATTATAACTATTAGGATTTATATCATCTATATTAAAAGGATTAATAACTATATTACCTTTTTGAACCTCTTCTTTTATCTTTAAACCACTTAATATCATTTTCTTTCACACTCCTTGTAATATTTACTAACATGCGGACACATATAATTAGTATACTCTCCTTCATATAAAGTTTTATTACCATCTATCATCCAAAAAGTCACTTGTCCTATTTTCATATGTGGATAAACCTTTAAAGGTTGAACTGTTTTTAATTCCAGTGTCCAATTATGATTACATCCAACATGCCCTAAAGGTGCTGTAACTTGCAAAAATAACCCGAGTCTACCTATACTAGACCTACCAATTAGCTGTGTCACATACTTACTACTCCCTATTCTCTCTAAAGTACTACCCAAATATAACTTATTAGGCTTTAACAAATAACCTTGATCAGTAAGCTTAATTATTTTATAACGAGTTTCTTTCTTAGGATCAATAACTTCATCCTCAACCTCTAAAATCTCATCGCCTAACCTATAATTATAACTATTAGGATTAAGTAAACTTTCATTAAAAGGAGAAATAATAATATTTCCATTTCTAACTTCTTCTTGAATTTTTAATCCACTTAGTATCATAAATAAAAACTCCTATACCTAAGAACCTTCATAAATTCTTTTTCTTCAATACTACGTCCACTTTCACTTAATATGTTTAAATCATTATTAAATTCACTCATAGTATCAGGAGTATGTACTAAATTAGCATGACTCACTTTTTCGCCTCTAAGAATATATCCACCACATGCATGAGTAAAACTATAATGGTCTCTTATCTTTTTCTTTAATTCCAAAGTTCTTTTAACAAGATCTTCTATAATATAATCTCCATCTAAAAGGTAAACTAAAGCATTATTACCAAAAAGCATAGACAAATTATGTAAATGATTATAAATACATGATTCATACTCATTACCACGGTTATAACTTTCATAAACTTCACTGACATGACTAATAAACTTTTCTAATAAAATTCTTTTTTTAACTATTAAAGAAAACTCATTTATCATTCTTTCAATTTCATTGACATAAATTTGAGAATCTGGTTTAAGTAACATATAACTATATAAAAATCTTTTTTTATCTATATTCCAATCTGTATATAAATTACCATCACTCCATAAAAGAATGCTATCAAAATCTTCTAAACCATTTAATCGTTCAAAAACAACATTTCTCCTTGAATAATCAAAATCCACATAATTTTCTTCATACCCATTACAACCAGGATACAATGTCCTAACAACATATTCATCAACATATTTTTTAGTCAAATCTATCATTTTATCTAATTCAAATTTACTATCAATAGCACCCTTATGAAGTGGAATTGACAATCTTATCTTCACATTAGGATAAACTTCTCTAAAAAATTTTAACTTCTTAATCAAAAGAACAGGATTCTTTACTCTCATAAAAGTATTATTAACTTCATCATCATAATGAAAAACTGAAATATCTAACTCATCTATATTACCAACCCTTTTAAGAATATTACCATTAGTATAAACTTTAATATAAGAACCTCTCACAAAATATCTAACTAACTTAACAATACTCTCTAACTCGTCATTAAGAAAAGGCTCTCCTCCACCAGTAATTTCAAATTTTCTTATGCCTCTTCTATTTAATAACTTTAAATTTTCTATAAAATTATCATCTATTAACAAGAATTGACATCCACTATTATAATTTCTTGACTTTGAAATACATATAGTACAATCAGCATTACAAGCTTTTTCTACAGGTATTATATAACATTTACCTAACATAAATTTAAACCTCCTAAAATTAATTTATTATCTTTATTTTTAATATTTTCTAATAAATCTAAAATAGCATATCTATATTCTTCTAAACCTCCATAATTATCTATCTCATAATCATAAGGTATATTTTCTTGCCATTCTAAACTAGACTTACTATCAGCTTCCACATGATCTAATCGGTTTCTTTTATATCCATTAATTTTAACAAATATAAATCCCATTTCTTTAAGACTTTCATAATCCATAGGTCTACAATCATCATTAATAATAATTTGACTATTACACATACCTATCTCTTTATAAAAAGTATTAATTAGATAATCTGGACTCTCTTTTCTTATCTTATATCCATAAAATTGTAATAACTCTCCATCTTGCTTATCTTGTATATCTATACCTAATCTATTATAAAAATCTCTTTGCAGTTCGTAAAGTGGTCTAGCTAATTTAATAACACTTACATCAAACATACTCTCTATTATTTTACTAGCAGTATCTTTTCCATACCCACTAGGTGCCAAAAAACAAATTTTAATCATAAAATACCCTCCTATACAAGTGTAAATATTACACATATATTCTTATAAAAAAATGCGACTTTTATAACACATTTTTATTTTTAATTTTTCTATTAAACTTATATAATTTAGCTGGCTTACGACCCTCAAAATTTACTTGCTTACCAGTATCAGATATAAGTCCCAAACTAAGAAGCTTCTTCCTAAAATTTCTCCTATCAAATTCTTTATTCAAAATAGTTTCATAAGTTTTTTGTACTTCTGGAATAGTAAAACCATTTGGAAATAAAGCTTTTAAAATATCTGTAGTCTGTATCTTCTCTCTTAAAGTCTCTAAACATTCATTAATTATATCATTATGATCATATGCAAGTTCTGGTATACTATCTATATTAAACCAATCACTATCACTCGCTTTCAAAGTTTCTTTATGAATATCTACACTTTTCTTATCAAGAACACCTATGAAAGAAATAGCTAACATCCTTTTTATAGGAGATCTATCAACTTTAGAATTAATAGATGAAAAACACAAATCCAACTTATCTATACCAGACTTCTCTTTAATTTCTCTTTTCATAGCATCTTCTACAGTCTCATTATTATATAAAGCTCCGCCTATTAATGCCCATTTATCTTTATAAGGCTCATTATTTCTTCTAATAAGTAAGACCTTTATAATTCCTTTATCTACTGTAAATATAGACGCCAAAACATGAACACCAATATCTTTATACCTAACATCATTTAGTTTCATTACCTTCACCTTAATTTAATTATATGTGTTTTAATTACACTTGTCAACACAAAATTAAAGTTTTGACTTACTGTACAAAATATGGTATTATAATAACTTAAAAAGAAGGGGATATTATGAAAGCAACTATATTAACTAATACTCAATTTTCTAAACTTAAAATTTACAATCCTGGAGACATAAACTTTGTAGAATGTATATTATACATGATAGGTAGTGCAAGAACATTAAAAGGTAGAAGACTACTTAAAAAATTTATAACAACAAATGGAGAATACTTAGGAAGAAAACTTCTCAATATTAACACTTTGATAGATAATGGAGAACCACTTATTGAAACTAACAAATTTATATTACCTGACACTTTAGGAATAGTAGGTGGAGAAGTTATTGGATGTACTGTACCATTTGAAGAAAAAAGCACTAACTTAGAATTAATACTTAAAAATCCAAAAATAAAACTTGAAGAAAAAATAAATTTATTAAAACAAGTTGGCGAAATAATAGAAATATTATCTATGATAGAAGGATTTCCTCACGAAATACACATTGGCGATGTACACGAAGCTAACTTTATTATAAACGAAAAAGGAGAAATAAAAACAATAGACATGGACAGTGCATATATCTCTAATAACAAACCATTTAATTCTAAATATTTATATCTTTGCTCTACACTTTATAAACTTCCACATAAATATAAAACAAACGAAGAAGGAGTTATAATTCCATCTTACAATTCAGATGTATTTTGTTACATAATGATGATATTAAACACAATTTCAAGTGCTAATATATTTGAACTTCCAATAGATGATTTCTATAACTATATGAACTATTTAGAAGATTTAGAAGTTCCAAAAGATTTTCTTTTTTGTATTGAAAAAATATATAATAATGCAAACAATGAAACACCTCTTCACTATTTAGACAGTTTACCTATTCAAAACTTATATCAAGCTCACAAATCTGTTTACAAAGCTAAAACAGGAAGAAAACTTAGTTTACTATAATAGCTTCAGAAGTCTAACTTCTGTCTTTTTTATTTCTACCAATATGATAAAAATATTGAATAGCAAGTCCACTATACTCTCCAAATATATTTTTCATATAATTACTAATAGACTTAATATCATCTTTCACTTCAAAATTATCACTAACAAAATGCCTTACCCACGTATCAACAGGAAAAGCATCTAATCTACCATAAGCAAACATTAAAATACAACTTGCTACCTTAGTACCTATCCCTTTAATACTTGTAAGCATTTCTAACGCTTCATCTGTACTTAAAAAATCTATTCTTTCCAAAAAGTCTTTATCATTAGATATCTTATCTAAAGCATTTCTAATATAACTATCTCTAAAACCTACTCCTATACTCCTAAGCTCTTCCAAACTTATATCTTTCATCTCTTCATAAGTAGGAAATAAATAATAATCTTCGTCTCTAAACTTTACACATTTACCATATAACTTAGACAACTTATCTACACTTCCAATAATTCTCTTAACATTATTATTTTGACTAATTATATATGTTATAAACATCTCAAACCTACTTTGATTAAGTATTTTATATCCTTGACATAAACCTATATTATCATTTAAAGGTTTACACTTTAACCTAAGAATATCATTAATACTATCATAATCTCTATCTAAATCTAAATAATGGCGAATTACTAAATCTAAATCTTCCATATCATTACTATCTAACTCTAAATATTCTCCTACTTCCTTAATATTAACAACTCTATCACTTAAAACAATAGTATAAGACCCATCACTTTCCAAACACATTCTAAAACATTGTCCACTAAACAAAGTATCATATAAATTTATATCTTTTTTATCTATTTTCATACTACCTAACTATAGCTTTCTTACCACAAAATACTATCACTATTTTCTTTATATCTTTTACTCCATCTAACACTAGTTCTTTATAATATTCTTTCTCTACTATCTGATTAACTCCCTCTTTAGCTAATCTCTCCATATCACTTTCATTACTAGATAACTTAAACTCTATTACTACTCCTACACTTCTATCCTTCTTTTCTATTAAAACATCACTTCTACCAAGTCCACTCTCTCTATTTGATTTAATTACGAAATTTTTACTATTTAACACTATACTAAACAACCCTAAACTATATCCATGATAGAAACTTTCATAGTTATCATAATAACTTACGCTTAATAACTTCTCATTTAAAAACTTCTCTATATACTCTTTATCTTCATTTAAAAATGCCATTATAAAATTTTCATATTTATCAACTTCTACTAATCTATATTTATATGTAATACTTTCTACTATTCTTATAAAATCCTCTCTTACTTCATTATTTGGTATTTTAAAATAATTCTTTATTCCAAATATACTTT
>CANSWR010000017.1 GCA_947650795.1 uncultured Bacillota bacterium
TACCAAATACAACTTTAGCTTCTAAGACATATTTATAATATTTAGTTTTACCATCCCTAATTCTAGTTAAACAATTATTATTTAAGTTGTAATCTAAGGCGGTTAAGCCAGTAGCATCAACAACTAATTGAATACATCCATTATGTTTAAATCTATCAAACATTTTACTTCTAAGTAGTGTTTTGAACATATACTCTCTAATAGTTTTTTCATTACTACCAACTACCTTTTCTAATATAATTATATCAGAATGATGTCTGCGAAGAAAATTCACTCTTTTTAACTGCTTTCTATCAAAAATTTTGACAAAAAGCAAAAAACTATGCTAATATTAAATTTAGAGTGAACATATGAAGTCTTTACATGTGTAATTACTTTATGTATAATGTTTAGAGTAGGAAGTGATACTTAATGGCATATGATGACAAATCAATAAAAATACTAGAAGGATTAGAAGCAGTAAGAAAACGTCCAGGAATGTATATAGGGTCGACAGATAAACGTGGACTTCATCATTTAGTGTGGGAAATAGTAGACAACGCTGTTGATGAAGCTATAAATGGATACGGATCTAAAATAACTGTAACAATAACAAAAGAAGGAAGTATTAGAGTAACAGATGAAGGCCGTGGAATTCCATGTGGAACACACGAAAGTGGAAAATCAACTCCAGAAGTTATATATACTGTCCTTCATGCTGGTGGTAAATTTGAAGAAGGCGGATACAAAGTAAGCGGAGGATTACATGGTGTAGGCGCAAGTGTTGTAAATGCACTATCTAAAAAAATGGCAGTAAAAATACAAAGAGATGGCCATATATATGAAATAACTTTCAAAAATGGTGGACATGTAGATACCCCACTTCAAATAATAGGCAACACAAAAAGCACAGGAACTACAGTAGAATTCTGGCCTGACGAAACAATATTTGATACAACAAAATTTAGCTTTTCAACTATTCAAGAAAGAATGCAAGAAAGTGCATTTCTAATTAAAAATTTAACTATTGAAATTAAAGATGAAATTAAAGAAAGAGAAAACATTTTCCATTATGAAAATGGAATTGTATCATTTGTAGAATATATAAATGAAAACAAAACACCTCTACACAAAACTATAGACATGACAGGAGAAAAAAATGGAATAGAAGTAAATGTAGCAATGTGTTATACAGACTCATATAATGAGAATATCATTTCGTTCGTTAATAACGTTAAAACTATAGACGGTGGAACTCATGAAGCAGGTTTCAAATCAGCAATAACTAAAGTATTTAATGAATATGTAAAAGAAAATAATTTAGTAAAAGGAAAAAACACTTTATTAGAAGGCTCAGATACTAGAGAAGGATTAACCGCAGTTATAAGTGTAAATATTCCAGAAAACTTATTACAGTTTGAAGGACAAACAAAAGGAAAACTAGGAACACCTCAAGCAAGAAGCGTAGTTGAAAGTATAGTAAGTGAAAAATTATCCTATTTTTTAGAAGAAAACAAAACAGTATCAAATTTAATACTAGAAAAAGCTTTAAAAAGCAAAATTGCTAGAGAAGCTGCAAGACGTGCACGTGAAGAAGCTAGAAATGGTAAGACAAAATCTGGTAAAGACAAAATACTTAATGGTAAACTTACTAAAGCTGCTGGAAAAGATTCTACTAAAAACGAACTCTTTCTAGTAGAAGGAGACTCAGCGGGAGGAAGCGCAAAAACAGGAAGAGATAGAAACATTCAAGCTATACTTCCACTCCGTGGAAAAGTTTTAAACTGTGAAAAAGCAAGTACAAATGATATAAATGGTAATGAAGAATTAAATCTCATAATACAAACTATAGGAGCAGGAGTAGGGAATGACTTTAATCCAAATGACTCAAATTATGGAAAAATAATAATAATGACAGATGCTGATGATGATGGCGCACATATTCAAATATTATTACTAACATTTTTCTATAGATTTATGAGACCACTAATAGAAAATGGAATGTTATATATAGCAAACCCTCCACTTTATAGTATAGAATATGGAAAAACAAAAGAATACATTAGTACAGACGAAGAATTACAAGAAAAGAAAAAAATAATAAAAGGGAATTATAAAGTAAACAGATTTAAAGGACTAGGTGAAATGGATGCAGAAGAGTTGTTTGAAACTACTATGGATCCACAAAAAAGAAGTTTAATAAAAGTTAACATTGAAGATGCTATGTTAGCAGAAAAACGTGTAAGTGTGTTAATGGGAGATAAAGTTGACCCAAGAAAAGAATGGATTGAAGAAAATGTTGACTTCACACTTGAGGATAATTTTAGGAGGTAGTTATAATGCAAAAAACAAACGAAAAAAATATCAAAGAATTAATATATAACTATACCCTTGAAGAAATAATGGGAGATAGATTTGCTAGATATTCTAAAAGCATAATACAAGACCGTGCACTTCCAGATGTAAGAGATGGTCTAAAACCAGTACAAAGAAGAATACTATTTTCAATGTATGAAAGTCATAATACATATGATAAACCACATAGAAAAAGTGCTAAGGCAGTTGGAGATATCATGGGAAAATATCATCCTCACGGAGACTCTGCTATATATGAAGCACTTGTAAGACTTTCACAACCTTGGAAAATGAGAGAACCTTTAGTAGAAATCCATGGTAACAATGGTTCAATCGATGGAGATGGACCAGCTGCTAGTCGTTATACAGAGGCTAGACTATCAAAACTTGCAAACGTATTATTACAAGACATTAATAAAGATACTGTAATGATGACACTTAACTATTCAGATGAAGATTTAGAACCTACCGTATTACCAGCACATTTCCCTAATCTTTTAGTAAATGGTTCAACTGGAATATCAGCAGGATATGCTACAAACATACCACCTCATAACCTAGGCGAAGTAATAGACGCGACTATTAAAAGAATAGACGCACCTACTTGTAGACTAGAAACAATACTTGAAATAATAAAAGGGCCAGACTTTCCTACTGGTGGAGTAGTAGAAGGCAAAACAGGGCTAATGAATGCGTACTCAACAGGAAAAGGCAAAGTAGTACTTCGTGCAAACTATGAAATAGTAAAAGAAAAAGGAAAAAATCAAATAATAGTAAAAGAAATACCATATGAAGTACTAAAAGAAACATTAAAAAAGAAAATAGAGGACATAAAATCTGATAAAAAGATTGAAGGAATAGTTGATGTCATAGATGAATCTGATAGAGAAAACATGGCTAGACTAGTAATAGAATTAAAAAAAGATGCTGACGCTAACCTAATAACAAACTATTTACTAAAAAACACAGATTTACAAATAAATTATAACTTTAATGTAGTAGCAATAGTAAACAAAAGACCTAAAACATTAGGAATATTAGAAATATTAGACGCTTTCATTTCACATAAAAAAGAAGTAGTAATTAATAGATGTAAATTTGAACTAGCACATGCTGAAGCTAGAATGCACATAGTAGAAGGCTTAATAAAAGCTATGGACATACTAGATGAAATAATTAAAACTATACGTGCTAGCAAAAACAAAACAGATGCAATAGCAAACTTAGTAAAAGAATATGATTTCACAGAAGAACAAGCTACAGCTATTGTAATGATGCAACTATATAAACTAACTAATACAGATGTTACCGACTTAGAACACGAATATGAAGAATTAAAAAAACAAATATCTTATCTTAACAGTATATTAAATGATGAAACAATATTAAAAGGCGTAATGAAAGATGAACTACGTGCTATAAGAAAAGAATTTGCGACACCTAGAAGAACACTAATACAAGATGAAATAACAGAAATTAAAATAGATGAACTTAGTATGATACCTAAAGAAGATTACATAGTAAGTGTTACCAAAAGTGGATACATTAAAAAGATGAGTATAAAAAGTTATAATCAAAGTAGTGACAGTGTATTTGGCTTAAAAGAAGGAGATTATTGTATAGGGCTTTATAAAATTAACAATATAGATACAATTATACTTATAACTAATTTAGGTAATTACTGTTATCTACCAGTAAGAGATATAAACGAAGCAAAATACAAAGAAATAGGTAGACACATAAGCTCTTACATAGCTATATCTGAAGGAGAACAAATAATATCTTCGTTTGGTATTAAAACATTTGATGAAAGAACTATAACATTATTTAGCAAAAATGGAATGGTAAAAAGGACCGAACTTAAAAACTTACCTGTATCAAGATACTCTAAAGCTATGGTAATATTTAAACTTAAAGAAAACGATGAACTTATAAGTGCAAGTATAAATGATGGAGAAGTATATATAATCACTAAAAATGGTTTTGCACTTAAATTTGACAAAGAAGAAATTCCGGTCGTGGGACTTAAAACAAGCGGTGTAAAAGGAATTAAACTAACACTTGATGAAGTTACTAATGGCTTTATAACAAACATAACTCATGAATACATAACATTATTTACATCGCAAAATACTGCTAAACGTATAAGACTTAGTGATATAGAATATTCTAAAAGAAGTTTAAAAGGAGAAAATATATTAAAAAGTCCAAAATCAAAAAAATATGAAATTATAAGATCATACGCTGGAAGCACTAAAACTAATTATGGACTAATCTTAGACGAACCAAAAATTTTAAAATCTTCTGATATAAATATAATGGAAAAATCTTCTACAGGAAGTGTTATTGAAAAAGAAGAAATACATAATGTATATAAAGAAGCTAGACTAAAAGTTATTGGAGAAGATGAAAGCAAAGTAAATATTAACGAAAAATCTGATTTACCTAAACAAGAGAATGCCAAAGATAACATTAAAAAAGAAGAAACTATTAAAGAAAGCTTAAACGAAGATAAAGAACAAGTATATGAAACAATGACAATGAGCGACTTCTTTGACGAATTTAAAATATAACTATAAAAACCTCGTTTTCAAATAAAATAGAGACGGGGTTTTATATGTGCTAATTTAAGTACTATATTGACTCCCTATACTTTTTATGGTACAATAACTACCATTAAAAGGGGGAAAATTATGGAAAGTTTAGCTGTATCAGATAATCAATATACTAATGTATTTCCAGAAGTAAATGATGTAAAAACAAATGAGTTAATCAAACGTATTAAAAGACTTATACCATTAGGAACTAGAAATGATATAGAATATCTTAATATTCTTATCACATACTTAGATGGATTAATTAATGGAGATGATATTCATCAATACATATCAAGTGAAATGAGTGAGGTAGCTAAAAAGTCTTTAGATGACATAATGGAGTATATACACGAACATATCTTAAATTCTTACAGACAAGAAAGAACAAAATTACAAAATAGCGTTGAAGTTTTAACTGCACAAGAACAAACATTATCAAGTCAAGTAAATGAATTAAGCAGTCAAAGAACATCATTAGTTAGAGAAACTAATTTATTAGAAAAAGAATTATCAGATCTAAAAATGGAATTAGAAACATTAAGAGAAAATGGCATAAAAGATATAGAAGCAAGTAATTTAAAGCAAAAGGAACAACTAGAAACAGAAATTTCTTCACTAGAAGCAACTAAACAAGTTTTATTAACTAGTATAAATGACCTTAAAAGTAAAATTAAAGAATGTTTTGCAGAAATAGAATCTTTAAATGAAGAAGATCCTATAAGCTGGGTATCAGTAAGTGATGGTGATCCTATATATGGAGTCTGTGGTGCAAATATAGACAAGTTCTTAAACGATGCAGTTAAGATTTATTCAATAAATTTAGATGGAGATGAAAGCAGAGCTTTTAAAGATATTCATACTTTTGCTCCAGGTCTTTGGACAATAAAGGATTTATATGAATATATAGAGTTTAATTCTAATTATGAGGAAGACTTTATAACAAAAACAACATCTATTGGTAGTCTTTTAGCTAGAAATCCTGATAGTTTATCTCCAAAAAGCAAAGAATTGCAAAGAAACTTTAAGATTGCTATTGATTCGATTAAATTACCTGTCTATAAAAAAACTAAAAAGCATATTGGTAGTCAAATAAATAAAGTGCCTGACAATGTAAATGCTTTATTAAGAGAGCTTCAATATCAACGTGCTCTTTTAGAAGAAAAAACAAAAAGAGAATTGTTAGAATCACAATTAAGAAGTTTAACGGCGTTAATGTCTCAAGTAATTCCTGAAAATTATGATTTACAAAAACTTATGGAAACCTATAGTGAAATAACTGATGGTTTATCAGATGAAACTTTAAGAGAAACTCCAAGTCTTAAATTATAAGATTAAGTTTCTTTTTTTGTTTAAAAAGCAAAAAGATGTTTTGACACTATATAACATCTTAGATATAATAGTTTTATGTGTTTATTTATAAAATAAGCGAAAAATAGAAGTAAAGGAAGTAAAGAAGTATGAAAACAAATGAACAAAAAATATATGATTTAGTTGTAAAAGACCAACTTGGAAGGATAGATTATCTAAGAGGTAAAAACTATCATAAAGGATTTATACAATTAAAAGATATTTACGAAACAGATTCTACTAGATGTGTAAAATTTCAAGTTGAATCAGAAAGTGACTATAGTTTTTATGAAGTAGAAATACGTATGAGAAAAGGAGAAATAATAGGTACTCGCTGCACTTGCCCTAGATATTACGCAAGAAGTATGTGCAAACATATAGCAGCTTCTTTACTAAATTATCAAGACGACATCTTCTATATAAACTCTGAAGAAAAGATACTTTATGACTCTTTAGCTATTTTAAAAGAATTCTATGAAGAACCAAAAAAGAATAAAATAAAACTTAAAAAAGCTTTAAA
This sequence comes from uncultured Bacillota bacterium, assembly GCA_947650795.1. Taxonomy (GTDB): domain Bacteria; phylum Bacillota_I; class Bacilli_A; order RF39; family UBA660; genus MGBC139354. The sequence goes on from CANSWR010000017.1 coordinate 6,799, forward strand.
TCTCACTATCGAAATAAGACCACTATACAATCCATATTATAATACAACTGATATGGGACTTAAATGCAAAATCGGAGATGAAAAACTATATTCACTCAATAATAAATTTAATAACTTTATGAAAGTATATGATAGTGGAGATGGAGTAGTAGAATTTGGCAAAAATTTTAAATATTCAAACGAAGAATACTATTTTACAGAAACAGACAAAAAGATAATCAAATATTTTCATGCACTTTATAAAAATAACCCTTACTATAATTATAGAGATTTACAATTATCAGATGAAATGTTTAGAGACTTTATAGAAACATTAGAAAACAAAACTTTTACAATAGAAAATTTTGGATTAATAAATAAAATATCACATACAAGTCCTTTAAATTTTAAACTATCTAAAGAAAACGAATACTATTATTTAAAGCCCTTAGATAAATCTATTAACTTCTTATCACCTGACTTTTCATATGCTGTAGATGATAATACACTTTATATAATTCCCCAAAAAGTAAGTAGAATACTTGGACTAATGAAACAAACTAAATTAGAAAAATTAAAATTTAAAGAAAATGATTTAGAATTATTTACAAACGGCCTACTTGGAATAGTAAGAGAAACAGTTAAATTAGATGAAACAACAGAAGGTCAAATAACAATAGGCGTTAAACCAAAAATAGGAATATACTTAGACTTAAAAGGAAATCTAGTAATATGTAATTTAAAACTAACCTATAAATCTAAAGAAATAGATTATTTTGACGAAAGTGTAGATATTATAAGGGATGATACAGAAGAAGAATTACTTATAAATTCCCTATTAAATGAAGGATTTAAGATAGAAAACAAAAAAATATACATGGATGAATTAGATACAATAGGAGAATTTTTAGAAAATGGATTACTCAAATTAGCAGAAACATATGAAGTTTATACATCTAATAAACTAAAAGAAACAAATATAATAAAAGAAAACAATATAAAATCAAAATTTTCAATTGGACAAGATAACATACTAAAATATGAATTTGACTTAGGAAACATACAAAATGATGAAATAGTTAATGTTTTAGAATCCCTTAAAAACAAAAAGAAATACTATAAATTAAAAAGTGGAGACTTAATAAATTTAGAAAACACGAACGAACTTAAAGAATTTGAATCATTAATAGATGACATGAACTTATCTTATAAAGATTTAAAAAATGGAGTAGGAGAAATACCAAAATACCGTGCTATATATTTAGATAGTATCAAAGAAGAAAAATATAACATTATAACTACTAATAATCTATTTGATGAATTAATAAAAAACTTTAAATCATATAAAAATAAAAATGTAAAATTCTCAAAACAAGACGAAAAAATACTAAGAGATTACCAAATAACTGGAGTAAAATGGCTTTATAACATTCACAAATGTGGATTTGGTGGAATATTAGCAGATGAAATGGGATTAGGAAAATCAATACAACTAATATATTTCATTAAAGAAATATTAAAAGAACAAAAAGACGCAAAAATTTTAATAGTCGCACCAACTTCATTAATATATAATTGGAAAAATGAATTTGATAAATTTGGAAGTGAATTAAAATATAAAGTATTTGCAGAAAACAAACTAAGAAGAAAAGAAGAATTGGAAAACTTAAAAGACATTAATATATTAATAACTACATATGGTTTAATAAGACAAGACCACGAAGTTTATGAGAAAATGAATTTTGAATTAATTGCCATAGATGAAGCACAAAATATAAAAAATTCCAATGCAATGATGACAAAAGTAATTAAAAATTTACACGGATCAACTAAATTAGCGCTTACAGGAACACCATTAGAAAATTCTGTATTAGAATTATGGAGTATATTTGATTTTATCATGCCAGGATATTTAGCTAGTTTACAATCATTTAGTCATAAATATAACGTAAAAGACGTATCTAAAGAAGACTTAAAAATTTTAACTGACTTAAACAAACAAATAAAACCTTTTATATTGAGACGTAAAAAGAAAGATGTAGTAAAAGAACTTCCAGATAAAATAGAAAATAACATATTTATTGAACTATCCAAAGAACAGAAAAAAGTATATGTCGCAGAATTAGAAAAAACAAAAAAAGAAATGGATGAAATAATCGCCTCAGAAGGATTTAAAAAAGCGAACTTTAAAATATTGCAACTATTAGGTAGACTAAGACAACTATGTATAGATCCAAAAATAATTTATGAAGATTATGAAGGTGGCAGCTCAAAAATCGAGCAACTTATTTCACTAACTGAAGAAATAATAAAAAATGGTCACAAAATACTTTTATTTACTAGCTATAAAACTGCATTAGACATAGTAAATAGAGAATTTACTAATCAAGGAATATCTACATATGTAATAGATGGAAGTGTTCCTTCAAAGAAAAGAATGGAATTAGTAAATAAATTTAATAAAGATGATACAAATGTGTTTTTAATAACATTAAAGTCTGGAGGAACAGGATTAAACTTAACAAGTGCAGATGTTGTAATACATTTAGACTTATGGTGGAATCCTCAAGTTGAAAACCAAGCTACAGACCGTGCTCATAGAATAGGACAAAAAAACACAGTAGAAGTAATAAAGTTAGTATGTAAGGGAACTATAGAAGAGAGAATATTAGAATTACAAAATAAGAAAAAAGTATTAAGTGATACTCTAATTGAAGGGGAAGATAGGGATAAAAATATAATATCTAAACTAACTGAAAAAGATATAAAAAGATTATTATCTATAGATAACGAAGATTAGCAATTTTTTCTAAACGAATTAATTGTTTTTTTCTTGACTTAAAACGTATTATATATTATATTTATAAAGCTAAAAGGAGAATTAAAAAATGAATAACAATTATAGATACATATTAATGTCAAAATTATATAAATTAAGAGGGTTATATATAAGACAAAGCACTAAAACTAGTGAAGTAAAAGAGCAAAGATTATATAACCTTCATGTTCCTAAAGTAACAGAATTTTATGAAAGAAATAAAAGTAGAGAATTACTAGACTACTTTTTAAAAAACAAAAATTATTTAAACATAAACACACTTTTAACACAAGCTGAGCATATTGCAAAGCAGTCATCAAAACAAAGACGGAAACTAATAGCAAAGGCTTGCTTAAGAGGTTTAGGTAACGACTATACTGCACTTTACGTAGTATCTAATCAGAAAACAACTAAAGAATTAAAAGAATTAATAAAAATATATTTTAGTGACGATGAGAATAAAGAAGAAATATTCTTAGAAGCAAAGAAAAAAATTCTTTCAAGAGAAATTCATTTTTATTAAAAATATTCCCAAAATTTTTATAACATGTTATAATTATAATATCAGTAAAATAAAAGAGGAGTGAATATAAATGAATGAAATATTAAACAAAACTTTAAAATTATCCAAAAACACAAGATTTTTAGCTGCATTAGGATTAGCTTGCTCTTTTCTATGTATTTTCTTTACTTATGTAAAATATACAGTTTTAGGAATGGCAGTTAAAATAAAATTAATTGATTTCTTTGAAGGAAAACTAATGATATTATTAATACTTCTTAACTTAATGTTTGTATTTAAAGATTATGTAAAAAAGTATTTACCAAAATTATTTCAAAACAACTTAGGAAAAAAGATAGAAAATATAAATGACCAAAGACTAACTTTAATTCCAACAATACTTATGGTAATATTTGCTTTTGTAGTAAAAGGAGAAACTAAAGTTGAATTCTTAAATATTAAATATGGACTAGGTTTCTTTCTTATGTGGTTAGGTGTGATTTCATTAGTGATATATGCTTTTATATATAAGAATAATAATATAAAAGTGTTAGAAAAAATGATTAATAATACTACTCCAAGTAACAAGGCGAATGTAAATTCTGTAAATAGTAGTAATACTCAAAGCATTAGTCAAAATAATAACATCACTACTAATATTAATATAACTGAACCAAATCCCAATCAAGTCACAAATGAAACTATTAAAGAACAAAAAACATGTATTAACTGTGGAAGTAAATCTCCATCTTCTGCACTAAAATGTATAGCATGTGGGAAAGAATTTTAAAAAAAACCCCGTTCCTTAAATAAAAAGAGACGAGTTTTTTATATAAGTAAAATTTAATATAAATTATTACATCAATACTCGTATTTACAAAAAATAAAAAAACAATTATAATATAAATATAGAATAAGAGGAGTAGTATATGAAAAATATAAATAGATTAACGATTATAATTATTTCTTTGTCGATTATAATATGCTTAACTTTTGGATTTATAGGAATAACTAGAAAAAATCATGGCAAAGAAAACCTAATTAATATATCTTATAGTGAAAAAGGAATACCAAAATTTATAGATGGATCTTATACAAATAAAAAAGTAACTAACAGTAAAGAAGCTTTAAAATCTTTAAATGAATTAAAAATGCAAATGAAATTTAAAAATGCAGAAGAAGAATTTAGTCTTTTAACAGAAGAAACAATATCTAATATAACATACTACAAATTTAAACAAATCTTTAAAGAAATCCCAGTATTTAATCATAATCTCATTATATCTACAGATTCAAATGGAAACATTCTAAGTTTAAGTGGATATTATTTACCAGATATTGAATTAGACGTTGTTCCTAAAATACCTAAAGAAAAAGCAGAACAAAATGTAAAAAACATATTAGGAGACCAAACTAAAATACAAGAAACAGTTTTAAATATAATTGATTTAGATAATAAAATAAAATTAGTTTATATAATAAAAGCTTATAATGAAAACGAATACAAAGAATTTATAGTAGATGCCAATAATGGAGAAATAATAATAAATACAGAATTATTAGAATCTGCTTCTTATGAATATACAGGAGAAGGACTCAAAGGAAAAGAAACAATCTTAATAGAAGAATATCAAGAACTAATGCCATTTAAAATTAGATATAGATTTAATGATTTAAACAGGAAAATAGAAATAAAAGATGGAAGAACAATAGGAACAGATTCACTATCACAACTTCTAGGTGGAATATTCACACCAAAGTCTATTACTGGAGATATAGAAAATGGAGTCTTTAAAATATCAGTAGGAAATAATACAAAAGAAGAAATTGTAAAAGATGCTATAACTACAATGAAAAATTATGAAGATATATATGATTATTATAAAAATGTTTTAAATAGAAACTCTTATGATAATAAAGGAAGTAAAATAATTGTACATATAGGTGTAGGAACAATCAGTAAAGATGAATTAAATAATGCTTTTTGGTTATCAGGATTAAATCAAATGTTTATTGGAAGAACTAAAGAACAAGAATCATTAAGTCAAGCTAAAGACATACTAGGGCATGAATTTACACATGGAGTAATATCAAAAACAGCTGCCTTTGCTAAAGTTCCAAAGAATAAAAATGAACCTAATGAAACAAGTGCATTAAACGAGGGAATAGCAGACATATTGGGATCATTAATAGAAGGAAAAAATTGGACAATAGGAGAAGATGTAAACTGGATAATAAGAAATTTAGAAAAACCTTCAAAAACAAGCAATCCTAGTAAAAAAGGTGATATGTATTGGTATCCATATATAGAAGTAGGGACTTTAGAAGACTTTTTAAAATTTAATGACCTAGAAACATTATATGATAGAGACAATGGAGGAGAGCATAAAAATTCAACAGTAGTAGGCCATGCTGCTTATTTAATGGAAAAAAACAAAGCTGTAGCTAATAAAGATCAACTAGCAAAATTATGGTATAACTCATTATTTCTAATGTCATCTTATTCTAACTTTGAAGACTGTGCTTTAGCAGTAATAAAAACTGCAAAAAATATGGGAATGAGAGAAAGTTCTATAGAAAAAATTAAAGAAGCATTTTATGAAACAAACATGTTAGAAAAAACAAAATATAAGATAAATGGAAATATAACAAATGAAAAGAAACGCTTACCTAATATTAAAATTAATCTTAGAAACGAACAAACTGGAAAACTTTATACTATAAAAACCGACCATAAAGGAGAATTTGAATTTAAAGACTTACCTAGAGGAAAATACTTAATAATAATAGATAACGAAAAATATAGATCATATAAAAAGACTATAGAAATAACAAATAAAGATAAAGAAGAAATTATAAAATTAGAAAAAGTAAACACTGAAGAAGAAATTCAAGATGAAATTACATCTAATGATGAATGCCTAGAATATAAAATAGAAAACGATGAAGTAATAATAACTGACTATAAATATAACTGTCCATCTGATTTAAAAATACCAAGTAAAATAGAAGGATATCCTGTAACGAAAATTGAAGCAGAAGCATATCACATAAAGATAGAATCACTTGATTTACCTGATACTTTAAAAGAGATTACAGATCACGCATTTACAAATCAAAATATAAAAAAGTTAGTATTACCAGATTCATTAACATTTATAGGAGAATTTGCATTCAGAGATTGTGAAATAGAAGAATTAACTATAGGAAAAGGCCTAAAAACAATTGAAGATTATACGTTTCAGCACAATAAAATTAAAAAACTTATAATTCCAAATAATATTAAAGAAATAAAATATGCAGCATTTAGTCATAATGAGATTGAAGAATTAGTTTTAGGAGAAGGACTAGAAACTATAAATGGTTTTGGGTTTGATAGCAATAATTTAAGCACACTAATAATACCAGAAAATATAAAAGAAATTGGAACTCAAGGTTTTTATCAAAATCCGCTTACCAATATTGTTTTAAAGTCTAAAAATTTAAAATTATCAGACGCAGTATTTTCCTATTATGGAGAAGAAAGGCCAAGAAAAGTTGTTGTAAAAAATGATACTGGAAAGTCATTTGATTGGTATAATCAATTAGGACTTTTAGTCGCGGACTGCTATTCCTCAAAAGATAATAAATGTAATTTTGAAAAAGGAACAATAAACGCAAAAGGTCACCAAATAGACAAAGAAACAGGTAATGTTCATAAATATAAAATAATAATCGAATAAAAAAGGAGAAAACAAATGAAGAAAATAATATTAATTGGAGTAATAATTCTATTACTAACTGGATGTGGTTCTTCCAAGCCAGGAGATATATATGAAAATGTGACAGACACTAATAAAATAATAAATGATAAAATTCTAAATGATAAAGGATGTATTGGAGTAGAGTACTATTATACTGGTAATGCAGACTCTAATAAATTTAACAACCAGGTTACAACTTGTAAAGAAGGCATAAAAGAATTTAAAGAAAGTATTAAAAAGATAGATAAAAAAGCGAAAAATTTAGCAAATTCAGAATTAAAAAAAGAATGGAAAACTTTAAAAGATAATTACGATTCTGAAATGCCTGTTTTAGAAAAATCTTTAGAACTCTTTATAGCTTGGGAAAAATATACACAATGTTATAACTCTAAAATGATAACAGAAAAAGAAGTCTTAAAATGTTTAGAACCAGTTTTTGACTTAAAATATGATGAAGTTGAAAAAATATTAAGAGGTTGGGTACCACTTAAAGTAGAAGAAAGCAAAATTCATAATGAGTATATAAGCTACAAATATGGAAATGTTGAACGAGACGAGTTAGAACCAAAACTAGAAGAAGCAAGAAAAAAATTAGAAGATTATGAAATAAAAAATGAAATACATGATCATGCTGGAAGACTCGATTTTAAACCTATACTTACTAAAATGTTCGCGTCTGATTCTAAATATGCAGAAGCATCAAAAATGTTTAGATATGGGTTTGAAAAAATAAAATTCTCAACATTTAGCAGTAATATTAGAAGTGCATGCTTAGAAGAAAAAGATGAAAGATGTATTAATGATTAGGAGAAAATTACAAAATGAAGAAAATAATAATAGTTATAATGTTAGCGATGATAATGTTAACTGGATGTAAGGATAATAATAATTTAGACGATAAAGGAAGTAATAACAAAAACGAAGAAAAGGGGAAATTGAATTTTGCAGATAATCTATATTTTAAAATAGATGGAACAAAAATAGAAGTAAATACAGAGTGTTATGATATATTGAAGAAAAATGGATGGCATCCAAATCCTAAAAAATATGAAGAAAGCAAACTAATAATAAAAGGAAAAAACACAAACAAATATAATCAAACTTTGAGTGATATTCAATTTATAAATGATAAATACAGTAAATCAGCCCCTCTAATCATTACATTCAAAAACGAAGGAGATGAAGATATTGATATATCTAAAGGAAAATGTGTTTCATTAAGTTTTAATGCTGCTTTTGTGAGTACAGATATAGAGCTAATAGAAAATATTCCTAATATTGAAATGCCAGGTGGTCTTAAAATAGGAAGCACACAAGAAGAAGCAGAAAAGATTTTTGGTAAACCTAATCAACAATATAATGCTACTGGAGAAGTATACTCATACGGAAAATCTCATACAGAAGGATATTATAAATTTGAATTTTACGAGAATTTAGGACTTGCTTATTTTGAAATATACAAAAACATAAGCAAATAAAATAATTTTATGGTACTAAACTTTAGTATCTTTTTCTTTTTAGTACAAACAAAAATACTTTACAATAATTAAATAAGTTTTATTTTAAGTTCGCCTTGTTGATATCAATTCTGGTATGTTATAATCATAATTGGTGAAGTAAAAATGGACGAAAAATTAAAAAGATATTTTGATAAATTAAAACTAGATGAGAAAGAACGAGAACACTTTAAAGATGCTAAAATAGAAAATATAATTGTAGTTTTAGAAGAATCATGTTGGGAAATACACATAAAAATACCCAAAATGATAAACTTAGAAATATATAAAATAATATGTGAAAAAGTAAAAAACATAGAACTAGAATCTTTAAAAAAAGTAGAATATTATTTTAAACATGATGGAACAGAAAAATTAAATGAATACTTTTTTTACGTATTTAATAAATATCAAGAAGATAGTCCATTACTTAGAAGCATTAAAGAAACAGATATAAAAATAGAAGAAAATATTATAACAATTGAAGTCGCAAATATAAAAGAATTAGAAAAACTAGAAGAAAAGAAAAATAAAATAATAAGTTTTATGACTAACATGGGATATGAAGATATAGAAATAAACATAGAAATAAACGAAACATTAAGTGAAGAAGCAAAAGAATTAATAAAACCTAAAGAAATCCCAGTAGAAATAATGGAACAAAAAGAAAGTACTATAATATTCGGAAATGAAATAAAAAGTAAAAAAATAGATATAAAAAATATTATATCTGAAATGGGAGATGTCACATTAGAAGTTTTTATATTTGGAACAGAAATCAAAACAACAGCAACTGGAAACACTATACTAACATATAAAATAAGTGATTATACCGATTCAATACTTGCAAAAATGTTTATAAAAGATGAAAATATCTTAAAAAATATTACTAAAAGAGTCACAGAAGGTTCTTGGTACAAAATGAAAGGCTTTGTAAAATTCGATGACTATGCTAAGGACTATGTTTTTAACATAAGAGATATAGAAAAATATGATAGAACATCAGAAAAAAGAGTAGATGATGCAGAAATAAAAAGAGTAGAGCTTCACTGTCATACTAAAATGACTCAGATGGATGGTTTGATAGATCCAAAAGCATTACTTAAAAAAGTCGAATCACTAGGACATCGCGCAGTTGGAATAACAGACAAAAATGGTATCCAGTGCTTCCCTAAAGTTTATAAATCTATGGGCGACATAAAAGTTTTATTTGGAGTAGAATTATTTGTTGTAGATGATGAAATTTTGATAGTGAATAAAGAAAGTGACCTACCTATTAGAACTAGTGAATATGTAGTATTTGATACAGAAACTACTGGATTCAACGCAACAGCTGGTGACCAAATGATAGAAATTGGTGCAGTAAAAATAAAAGACGGAGTGATTACTGATAGATTTGATGAACTTATTAATCCAAAAGTTAAACTAAGTTCAAAAATAACAGAACTAACTCATATTACAGATGAAATGTTAGAAGATAAAGACACAGAAGAAAATGTAACAAAACGCTTTAAAGAGTGGATAAAAGACCTTCCTATGGTAGCACACAACGCAAGATTTGATATATCATTCATGGAAAACGCTTACAGAAAATACGACTTAGGAGAATTTAATAATGTAGTTATAGACACTATGGAACTTTCAAAAGCTGTATCTCCAGACTCTACAAGGCATTCCCTAAGTGCACTTACTAAAAAATATAAAGTCGAATTTGAAGAAGATGCACATCACCGTGCCGATTACGATGCGGAAGGAACTGCTATAGTTTTTGACAAAATGATAAAAGATTTAAGCACATCTTATCAAACAATCACTGATTTAAAAAATATGATAGATAAAACAGAAGCTTACAAAATAAACAGACCATATCATGTAACAGTTTACGCAAAAAATAATACAGGATTAAAAAACATGTTTAAAATTATAAGTCTAGCAACAACAAAATATTTAGTAAAGTCTCCAGTAACTCCAAAAAGTGTATTAGCAGAGCTTAGAGATGGTTTAATTATTGGATCAGGATGCGTTAATGGAGAAATATTTAAAAATGCGAAAACAAAGAGCGACGATGAATTAATGAGCTCGATGGATTTCTATGACTTTATAGAAGTAAATCCTCCAAGTATTATGGACTACCTTGTAGAAAAAGGAGATTTCACTAATAAATCTGATATATATTCTACATTAAATAAAATAGTAGCGTGTGCAGACAAAGTAAACAAAATGGTCGTTGCAACTGGAGATGTACACACATTAGATCCAGAAGACAATATATATAGAGAAATACTTATAAATCAAAAACAACCTGGAGGTGGCCTTCATCCATTATGCCATCCAAACATAAGAACAATTCCAAATGCTTACTTTATGACCACAAAAGAAATGTTAAAAGAATTCGAATTTCTAGGCGAAGAAAAAGCATACGAAATAGTAGTAACTAATTCAAATATAATAGCAGATATGTTTGAAAATGTAGAAATAGTAAAACCAGGACTTAATCCACCTAGAATGGAAAACTCTGTTGGAATTATAAAAGACACAGTTTATGGAAACGCTACAAGAATATACGGAGAAAATCTTCCTGAAATAATAGCAACAAGACTTGATAAAGAATTAACAGGAATAATAAACGGTGGCTATGACGTTATTTACTTAATCGCCCAGCGTTTAGTAGAAAATTCAAACTCACACGGTTACATTGTAGGATCTCGTGGTAGTGTAGGTTCTTCTTTGGTAGCAACTTTTTGTGGAATAACAGAAGTAAACCCACTTCCACCTCATTATGTATGTCCGAATTGTAAAAAAAGCATATTCACAGACGAAGAAGGTAAACCACTTAACTTGAAATATGGTTCAGGATTTGACATGCCAGAAAGAAATTGTGAATGTGGCACTCTCATGAAAAGACAAGGACAAGACATACCATTTGAAACATTCCTAGGATTTAATGCTGATAAAACGCCAGATATTGACCTTAACTTTTCTGGTGAGGACCAAGCTTCAGCGCATAACTATACTAAAGTATTGTTTGGGGAGCATAATGTTTACCGTGCTGGAACAGTAGGTACAGTAGCGGAAAAAACGGCATACGGATATGTAAAAGCATATGCAGAAGCAAAAAATATCACAATGCGTAGACCTGAAATAGAAAGACTAGCTGCAAAACTTACAGGAATAAAAAGAACAAGTGGACAACATCCAGGAGGAATAATAGTTATACCAGACTATAAAGATGTATACGATTTTACTCCATTTCAATATCCAGCAGAAAACCCAGAAGCAGCTTGGTATACGACACACTTTGAATTTCACGACATAGAAGAAAATGTTTTAAAACTAGACATACTTGGACACGATGATCCTACAGTACTAAAATATTTATCAGATGATGTAAAAATTGATATAAATGATATACCATTAGATGACTTAGGTGTAATAAGCTTATTTAATAGTCCAGAAGCATTAGGTGTAACAGAAGACCAGATAAATTGCAAAACTGGAACACTAGGTGTACCAGAATTTGGAACAAACTTCGTAATTAAAATGTTAGAAGAAATAAGACCAAATAAATTTGCAGATTTAATCAAAATCTCAGGGCTATCACATGGTACAGATGTTTGGAACGGAAACGCCAGAGATTTGATAGTTGATGGTGTGTGCGAATTTGATAAAGTAATCGGATGTCGTGATGATATAATGATATATTTAATAAAATGCGGAATAGACAATGGCCAAGCATTTAAAATGAGTGAATTTATACGTAAAGGAAAAGTTGGAAAAGAACCAGATAAATGGTTAGAATTCAAGAAAATAATGACAGAACATACCGTGCCAGAATGGTATATAAAATCATGCGAGAAAATAAAATACATGTTCCCAAAAGCCCATGCTGCAGCATACGTTATCAACGGATTTAGAGTTGCATGGTTTAAACTATATCATCCAATCAATTACTATAGAGTATATTTAAGTATTAGACAATCAGACTTTGATATAGAATCTATGATAAAAGGAAAAGAAGCAGTAAAAAATGCAATATCTAATTTACAAGCAAAAGGATTTGATAAAAGTCCAAAAGAAGAATCAATTCAATCATCACTGATGATATGTAATGAAATGTTAGAAAGAGGATTCTCATTTAAAAATATAAGTATTAAAGAAAGTGACGCGACATTCTTCAAAATTGCAGAAGATGGTAAATCACTCATTCCTCCATTTAGTGTGTTAGAAGGAATGGGAGAAATCGCCGCAAAAAAAATAGTTGAAGAAAGAGAATCAAGAGAATACGTAAGTATAGAAGATTTACAAATCAGAGGAAAAGTTTCAGCTGCTCTTATAGATATACTAAGAGGATTAGGAGCTTTAGACGAGCTTCCAGAAAGTAGTCAACTAAGCTTAGATTTATTTGGTTAAGAACTAGAAATAGTTCTTTTTAATTATTTTATGATATAATGTATAAGGTGAAAAATATGAAAAAAATAATAAACATTGTACTTTTTATAATGTATATATCTTTTTTATTATACTTAACATTATTTAAAAATTTCTTAGGTAGAAAAGAAGGAATATATGCTATGAATCTAATTCCTTTTAAAAATATTTATGAAATCACTTTGAATTTTATAAAAGGATCACTCTCATTAGGATTTTTTATAAGAAATATATTTGGAAATCTACTAGCATTTACACCAATTGCTTACTTCTTTATTACTTTATTAAACTTAAAAGACATAAAAAAACTTATATTTTTAACTTCAGGAATGATAATTATAATCGAAGCACTTCAATACATTTTAGGAATAGGAGTCTATGATGTAGATGATTTAATATTAAATTTAACTGGAACAATATTAGCATTTCTCTTTTTAAAAAACAAAATTAAATTAAATCAAAACCAAGAAAATTTCTAAAAGCTTTTCATCTGTCAAAACTCGGGGTTATCAAATAAAAACTTTATAAAGTAAAGTATATATGATATACTTAATTTAAGGTAATGGTGATAAAATGAAAAAACGTGCAATACTAATAGATGGAAACAATTTACTCTTTAGAAGCTACTTTGCAACAGCATACAGTGGCAATTTAATGAAAAATTCAAAAGGATTTCCAACTAATGCTTTATATGGATTTGTTAATATGATAAATAAAATAATAGCAGAAGAAAATCCAGAATACGTAATGGTAGCATTTGATAAAGGAAAAAGCTTTAGACATAAAGAATACGGAGAATATAAAGCAGGAAGAAGTGAAACGCCTAACGATTTATTAATACAATTTTCAAAAGCATACGAAATATTAGATGCACTAGGACTACCTGCAATAAGTATAGATAATTATGAAGCAGATGACATAATTGGTACATTTGCTAGAATGGCAGATGAAGATGAATGTTATAATGCCACTATTGTGAGTAGCGACAAAGACCTATTACAACTTATAAGCAAAGAAGTTGATGTAAAACTATTAAAACAAAAAGATTATATATTAATGAACCAAGAAACTTTTAACGAAGCTTACGGAATTGAACCAATTAGAATAATTGACTTAAAAGCATTGATGGGAGATTCAAGTGATAACATACCAGGGGTAAAAGGAATAGGAGAAAAAACAGCACTAACTTTATTAAAAGAATATGGAACCCTAGATTGTATTTATGAAAATATAGAAACTGTAAAAGGAAAACTTAGAGAAAAGCTTGAAACAGATAAAGAAAATGCGTTTTTCTCTAAATATCTAGCTACTATTTACCAAGAAGTCCCACTTAATATGACATTCGAAGACATTAAAATAAAAGAAAAAAACAATAAAAAATTATTATCTATATATGAAGAATTAGAATTTTTTTCACTTATAAAAAAAGAAAAACAAAAATTAGATACAAAAACAGAAGAGCAAATATCATTATTTGAAAACGAAAACAAAGCTGAACCCGAAACATCTGATGAAATAATTGAAGAGGAACAAATAAACATTATATATCCAGAAAATATAGAATACACTGTCATTGATGAAAGATTTGATATAGAAGAAAATTTTGCATTCTACTTAGAAGTAGATAAAGAGAATTATCACTTTGCTGATATAATAGGAATGTCTATATTTGATGGTAAAAAAGCATATTATTTGACCAAAAAAGGAATACTTGAAAACAAACATATATTTAAAAATGCAGTCGCAACATACGATTTAAAAAAGAGTATAGTAGTATTAAAAAAAATTGGCATAGAATTGCCTAATTGCAAATTTGACACAATGTTAGCAACTTATCTCTTAAACTATAACGTAAAAGAAGATATAAGTTATATAGCTAAAACAAAAGGGTATAGTGTAGAATTTTATGACATTCTAATAAGCAGCAAAACATTAACAGAAGTTTTTAGAAAAAATGTATCATTAAAAAGTATATTTATTTATGAAACTAAAGATATCTACTTAAAAGAATTACAAAAAGAAAATATGTTAGAGTTATTTGATACAATTGAAATGCCTTTAATTAGTGTTCTTGCTAAAATGGAAATACAAGGCATAAGAGTTAACCCAAAAGTTATAGATGAAATGAAAATTGAACTAGAAGCAAAATTAAATGTTATAAGCAATACAATTTACGATTTATCTGGATGTGAATTTAATATCTCAAGTCCAAAACAACTAGGTGAAGTCTTATTTGAGAAACTAGACTTACCTCATGGAAAGAAAAAAGGAAAAATAGGTTATAAAACAGATCATGATACTTTAATGAAATTTATTGATAAGCATCCTATAATTGCAGTTATATTAAAACATAGAAGTTTAAGTAAACTATTAAATTCATACATGAACAATCTGAATGATTTTATAGCTTCAGACGGAAAAATTCATCCTATATTTAAGCAAGCTATTACAAGAACTGGTCGTTTATCATGTGCAGAACCTAATCTACAAAATATACCAGTAAGAAGTGAAGAAGGAAAACAAATCAGAAAAGCTTTTTTACCAGAAGAGGGTCATATAATAATGACTAGCGACTACAGCCAAATAGAACTCAGAATTCTAGCGCATATATCTAAATGCGATGCTTTAATTGACGCTTTCAGACATCATGAAGATTTACACACTAAAGTAGCAAGTGATATTTATGATATTCCAATTGAAGAAGTTACTAAGGAAGAAAGAAGAACAGCTAAAGCAGTTATATTTGGAATTGTTTATGGTATAAGTGGATTTGGTTTAGGAGAAAACTTAGATATAAATGTAAGTGATGCTAAAAAATTTATTGATAAATATTTAAGTATGTATCCAGGCGTAAAAAAATATATGGATGAAATAGTAATAGACGCTAAAGAAAAAGGTTACGTAAGAACAATTATGAACAGAAAAAGAGAAATTGATGAACTTAAAAATCCAAATTACATGATAAAAAAAGCTGGAGAGAGAATGGCACTTAATACTCCTATACAAGGTTCTAGCGCAGATATAATAAAAAAAGCTATGATTGAAGTAGATAAAGAAATAACAAAACGAAACTTAAAAAGCAAGCTTATAATACAAGTTCATGATGAATTAGTATTAACAGTTCCAATTGAAGAAAAAGAATTAATGGAAACATTAATAAAAGAAACAATGGAAAACACATATAAATTATTAGTTCCAGTTAAAGCTGAAGTTGATAGTGGCGAAAATTGGTATGATGCGAAATAATCAAAAGAGCACACCTAATCTTTAAAATAAGGTATGCTCTTTAATTCTAAATTATCACTGTCAGTTGTTAACATTGAATATATAATACTTGCTTTAAGTTCTATCTGAGAAGTTTTATAATTCTCAAACTTAACAGTAACAGGCATAGAGATATTTTTTTTAATTTTATTATAATATCTTTTCCCATTACCAGACATCCCAAGAATTTTAATATATTCTAAACTTCTAAAATCACATGCTTCCTCTTTAGTAAATCCTATTAAAATATTCATTAATATTCTATTAACTTTATTATATGTAAATCGTTTAGACTTAATATTTTCTATTAATTCATTATAATTTTTAGAATTTAAAGCTGACTTATAAATCCTATTATGAATCCCTTCATTAATTAAATGATATTTATTTAAAGTTGCTTTTTCTGAAATAATTTTATATTTTAATAAAGTAAACAATTTTTCTTCATTATAAAGACTTATTAAATCTAAAGATTCCTTTGGTAAATATTTACCTATACTTTTCCCATTTCTTGCTTTTTCACGAATATTATTAGCACTTACAATAGTATCATCACTGTCTAAATCTAAAAATGAATTTGTTCTTTTAATAGTTACAATGTCTATATTATAATTGTTTTTTAAAATTTCTTTAATATAAGAAACTGCAAGCAAATCATTGCTTTCTGTAATATTAACACTAGATAATTCTTTAATAGCTAAATTAAGGCTAGTTGGATAATTTTCTCCTGAATCCATATGTAATTTAACTAATTTATCAAATTCTTTATTATTTAATTGTATGCTAGCAGCTTTCATAAGAGTTTCCTTATTATTACACTCACTGCCAAACACTAAAGTATCAATTTTAAACTCACTAAGCATTTTTAATGCAGCATAACTAAATGTGTCTGCTGATTGATTTGAAAATATAAAAGGTATTTCTAAAACAATATCAATGCCATTATTAACAGCAATTTTAGCTTTATTCCATTTGTTAATAACACTAATTTCTCCTCTTTGAGTATAATTCCCACTCATAGCGATAATCAAAATACTATTAGGATACATTTCTTTAATTTTTTCTATTTGATACATATGTCCATTATGAAATGGATTATATTCAGTAACTATACCAATAATTTTCATCTCTTTCACCACCATTATAATAACATAAAGTACTATTATTTTACACAAAAACAAATTGTTTTTCTGTATTTCATAACAAAGGTAAAACAAAACATTAATCTAAAAATTGTTAAATTATCATAAAATAAAACACAAAGTCTAAAGATATAAATCTATCAAGAATTTGTGTTATTTATTTTAAATCTTAATATGCTTTCTCATCTTTGAAAACAACAAGTTAAAATTTGACAACTAAAATTTTATTCTATTAGGTTATATTAATATAGTTTTTAATCCATTTTTCAAGGTTGCTAGTGTCAACATAGTAAACTATATAATCTTCATTTATAGTTTCTATATAGATATAACTATAACCATCCTTTGAATACAAAGATACATCTACAGTTACATTTAAACTATTATCATTGTAAAAATATAGATGAACAGTAGGTCTAAACCATTCAATATCTTTGCTAATTTTCTTTTTACCATTTTTAATAATTTGAAGTATACTATCTATTTCATTCATATCTTTTATTGTTATTTCTTTATTGTTGACTTCATCAATTATAATAACAGTTGAAATATTATCAAATAATCGTGCTGTTGTTTCATCCATTATTTCTCCCATATCATCTTCAATATTATAATTATAATTGCTTGAATTACAACCGCTTACAGCAAAAACATACATTATCAAAAATACAATACTAAAAATTTTTCTCATTTTTCTCTCCCATTTATGTGATATACTAATTATATCAATTTTCCATTCTTCATGCATTTACTTACTCCTCATTCTTACATATCCTCATCCATATTTAATCTAACAAGCTTTACATCGCATACTTTTCTTGTCTTTCCTTATTATTATAATAACATAAAGTGCTATCATTTTATACAAAAATATATTATAATATTATAAAGGAGTGGTGATAATGTTTGATATAAGTAAATTAAAAAACGAAACAGAACAAAAATTAGAAATAAATGAAACAATAGAATTTCCATTAGAAAAATTAAAAGGAACAGAAATACAAAAATTAGAAAATATAAAAGTTAATGGAGAAATTACTAGAATTGAAAGTTCTACTTATCATATAACTTTAAATATAACAGGGAATATGGTGCTATTATGTGCTAGAAGCCTAGAAAAAGTT
The DNA here is from genome assembly GCA_947650795.1 of uncultured Bacillota bacterium. GTDB lineage: Bacteria > Bacillota_I > Bacilli_A > RF39 > UBA660 > MGBC139354. The sequence continues at coordinate 25,295 of CANSWR010000017.1, forward strand.
GACTATCCTCTTAACATTTTTGTTGATGAAAACGTTTCTGAAGAAGTAGAAGAGGGGGAAATTCAAGTAATTTTTCAAAATTCTCTTGATATTTTTGGAATTGTATGGGAAAATATTGTACTAGAAGTTCCACTTAGAGTTGTGAAAGAAGATGCTTCTTTTATCAGTGAAGGTGAATGTTGGAGCTTAAAAGACGAAAATGAAAAAACATTTAGTTCACCACTAAGTGAATTAAAAGACTTATTGGATTTGGAGGGAAAAAGATGAAACTAGATTTACAATTATTTGCAGTACCAGCAAGAAGAACAAGCAAAACTGCTAAGAGAGCTCGTAGAACACATCTTAAAAAGGATGCACCTACAATTGTAACTTGCTCTAATTGTGGAAACCCTATTGCACCTCATCGTGCATGTACAAAATGCGGGTTCTATAAAGGAAAAGAAGTAGTAAATAGAACAGAAAAAAGCGAAAAATAAATGGTATATTCAGTATACCTTTTTATTTTAGAATATAGATTACTTTTAATCAATAAACAAAAAATTGACACTTCCTATTTTATTTGCTAGAATACTAATATGATAAAAGGTAAAATGAAAACATTATTTATTCAATTTTCAGTTATTATTTGTTTGACTTTTATAATTATATTGTTTCTTAATAGGAAAAGTTTCAAAAATTTTGAAGTACAAAAAATAACAATTTATTCTATAGAATATCAAAAAGAAAATTTCTTTCTTCTTGATAACTATCAAGAATTATTGAAAAATCAAAAAATTATGAAAATTATAGATAATCCAAAAACTATTAACGAAATTAAAAAAATTATTTTAGCTGGTAAAAGAGGAAGTTTTGATTATGTCTTTTATAATAATGATACATTAAATCCTATTGATATACCAAGTATGCCAAATTATTTATTAGAAATGATAGACTCTAGCAATAATAGAATATATGTGTTTATGTGGTTATATGATAATCAAGAAAGTGCTTTTATCACATATTTTTATGATAATAATCTAAATAAGCTAAATAGGGATAAAATGAAAAATTTAGTTATTAATGAGAATGATACAAAATCATTAAAACGTCTTTTCTTATCTTTCTTTAATGATTAAGAATTTAAAACTTAGTTGTTTTAATTGCAGCATTGGCAATATTAAAAGTTTATATGTTGAATAATTTATATAAAAATGAGGTAAGTAAAAGTGGAAAAATCAAAAATTTTAAAATATTTGTTAATAATACAATTTTTATAATAACATTAGTTCTTTATCTATTAATAAATAAAAGTATTGAATGTAAAAATGTTGATAATAAAAAATGTATTCCTTGTTCAGCAAATAATAAAAATGATAATTTAATAACTTACACCCCTAAATTATATTATACAAATAATAATAGAAATGTTTTTACCATAATTCCAAGTAATAAATATATTGGCGGAGATTTTATTCCAATAAAAGAAAAAGAACTTCTTGAGTATAATGAGAATGTTTTTAATATTTTAGATCAATACAAAGATGAAATATTATTAATTAAAACGTTTAATGATGGAAGTAAATTATATAAAGATTCTAAAAATGAAATTTTATTTTGCAATAGTGAAGATAATAATGATATTTACTTTTTCTATAACAAAATAACTGATACTAATAACTTATAAAATTTTAAATATTGTGGGTGTCAACGATTTAGAACACTTAAATAATTATTTTTATGTAACTTTAAAAAAGTCAACTGAAGAGGAAATATATACTGCTTGTATTAATAAAGATTTATTTCCAAATTTAAGTATAGATAATTATTATGAATTTACTTTTAGATATACAAATAATAAAATTGAATCTAATCCTGACTTTTATAATATGCCAAGTTTACATTCTATATTTAAGAATACAAATTTAATAAAAATCGAAAAGGTTGATGATAATATTGAACAACACAGAAACACTGAAATTAAATATAATGAATATTATTTTCTCATAGCGTAAATTCTACATACAAAAAACATATTTGATATAAGAAAGAAAAGATTTAAGCGCTTAACAGACATTTTCATAGAATAAGTATTAGTGGTATTATTAGAAACAAAACAATTAGTTTGATAAAGACAATTATATTGCATGTATAAAATCTTCTTTTATACGTTTATTATTGATTAAATTGTATTAAAAAGATATAACATGTCTTTTATTTTGCTCTAAATATAAAAGATGTATGTAAATCCATTACATACACAAAAGTTATACAATCTAAAATAACTAAATATCTTCTTTTATCATTTTAAGAATATCTTTATCCTCAATATCTAATTTAATTATAAGTTTTTTAATAGTTTCAAATTTAGTAGTATTTAATCTGTTATTTTCTATTCTTTGCAAATTTCTCCATGAAATATTACACATTTCAGCTAATTGCTCTAATGTATAACCACGTTTAAGACGATATTCTTTTAACATTATAACCACCTGCCTACGACAATTATGTCATAATAAAGTAATTGTTTGTATGACATGTAAGACATATATGTTGTTGACATATATGTCATGTTTTGATATATTTTTAATATGACACTAATGTCATATGTAAGGGTAAATATTATTATAAGGAGAAAGAAATGAAGAAAATAATAATA
>CANSWR010000018.1 GCA_947650795.1 uncultured Bacillota bacterium
TGAAATCTAGTGTACTGGTAACTGGAGGTAACGGAACAGGAGCAAGTCCATATACACTAGCAAATCCATAAAGAGGTAAAAATGATAAAACAAAGTGAAGAAAAAAGAAGAAAGAGAAGTGAAGTATAAATGGAAAAAAGAAAAGAAGTAATAATTATAATAAGTATAGTAACTATAATAATAACATTAATGATACTTTGCTTTTCTAAAACAAAAGAATATAAAAAAGAAAAGATAAGTATAGAAGAAAAGAATTTAATAGGTTATACAATAAATGGAGAAAAAGCAGAAGAAAAACCAAGTAAAGAATTAGGATACATAGCAAATAAAATTACATGTACAAATAATTCAAACATAGTATGGGATAATGACTTATGGGAAGTAGAAATAATAGAAAGTGCATTAAAAGATAGATGTATAGTAGACTTTACAAAAGAAGAAACAAGTGAAGGATATAGAGTAAGAGTAACATCAAGTATAGAAGGAACACTTGAAAGTTATAATAAAGCTACAACAAACGGAGGAAATGTAAAAATATATCCAAAAAAAGGATATAGAATAACTGGACATAGTGGATGTAATGCAGAGATAAAAAATAACATTTTAATAGTAAAAAATGTAACAGAAAATACAATATGTAATGTCACAACAAGTACAAATACATTAGCAGATAAACTAAAAGAAGCATATCCAAGTAAAGGAGAAAGAACAGACTTTAGTAATATATACACAGAAACAGGAATGCATGAAACTGTTGATGACCAAGGAACAACATATTATTTCACAGGAAATCCAAATAACTGGGTAAGTTTTGCAGGAAAACTATGGAGAGTAATAAGAATAAATGGAGACGGAAGTGTAAGACTTCTGTACGCTGGCTCAGGAGGAGAAGATGGATACTTAACAGATGAAGGACAAACAGCATATAATCCAAGCTATAATCATCCATCATATGTAGGATGGAAATATTCCGTTGGTGGAAGTCTTGAAGCAGATAGAGAAAATTCTACTGTAAGTCCAATATATAATAAAGTAAAAACATGGTATGATAAACTAAGTAGTACAGATAAAGCATATATAAATACAAATGCAGTATATTGTAATGATAGAAATATCACAAGTGGGTCATATAGTACAAGTAGTACATTCTATTATGCAGGGTATACAAGATTTGTAACAAATAAAAATGCTCCAACATTGTCATGTCACACAAGTGATCAATTTAAAGATGGATTTGGTTTGATGACAGCAGATGAAGTAGTAATGGCAGGTGGTTTATATGGTACAAACAACCCTAACGTTTATTATTACCTAAACAAAGACGGAGGTAGTGCCACTGGTTCAAACTGGTGGTGGACAATGAGTCCGTTTGGCTTCAACCAGCCAAACAACTCTTATGACACGTACGTGTTTGATGTGCTCGGATCTACTTATCCTGGGCACATGAGTTGGGCCAGTGTCAACTTCACTGATGGAGTCATAAGACCTGTAATTTCATTAAAGAAAGAAGTAATAGTTACAAGAGGAGATGGAACTGGAAACAATCCATACGAAATAACAATGCCAACATTAGCTGAAACAATAAAAATAGATGCAAATAAAAAAGGATATGCAAGTGGAGAAAGAACAAACTTTACTGAGGTATATAATGAAAATGGATTACACAAAACAATAGATGATCAAGGGGAAACATACTATTATACTGGAAATCCAGATAACTGGGTAAGTTTTGCAGGAAAACTGTGGAGAATCATAAGAATAAATGGAGATGGATCAGTAAGACTATTATATGCAGGGTCTGGAGGAGAAGATGGATACATAGGAGAAACAGCATTTAACACAAAATATGATGATCCAATGTATGTAGGATGGAGATATGGCACAAGTGGAAGCTTAGAAAATAATAGAACAAACGAAAATAAATCAGAAGCATACAAAACAGTAGAAAATTGGTATAATACATTAAGTGAAACAGTTAAGAGTTTTATAAATACAAATGCAATTTACTGTAACGATAGAAGTATAAACACAGAATACGATAAAAATAGTATAATGCCAAGTGCTGCACATGACAGAATGAGAGCGATACCAGTTATTCCTACATTAAAATGTAATATAAATGATAGTTTTAAAGATGGATTCGGATTGATGACAGTAGATGAAATATCTTTTGCTGGAGGGTCTTGGCACGCTGCTAATAAAAATCCATATTATGACTTAAATAAAAGTGGTGGAAGTTCAACAGGAGATAAATGGTGGTGGACGATGACGCCATATGCTTGGGGAGATGTAGAAAATATTTCATATATGTTTGGTCAAATGCCTAAAAATGGATTAGCAAATTCAAATATAACTTATACATATGCTTTAAGACCTGTAATTTCATTAAAGAAAGAAGTAATTGTAACAAGTGGGGACGGAAGTGGAAACAGCCCATACGAAATAACAATGCAAAGTTAAGAAATAATCGGCACTAATACCTAGAGAATCCTTACGTGCCGATGTCCTACCTAGTCTAGTAGTATTAAAATCTAAAAGTGAGTTCATACTACTGGACTTTTTTTATGGTGGTAAAATTTAATGGAAATTAAAAACATAATAAAAAGAAAAAAACTATAAGATTATTATCAATAAAAGTATTTTTGTATCTATAATTTGTTCATTATAAATTAAAAATATAAAACAAAGAATAAGCATATTTAATTTATAAAAATAAGTAAATTAATTTATGTTTAAATGTGGAAAAGATTTAAAATACTTTAATACTTTTTCTTTTTATTTCTTGAGAATTTACTAACAATTATGGTATAATTCATATATAAGAATAAAGGAGAAAAGTGATTATTGATGAAAATACCTAATTTTTTAAAAAAGAAAAATATCAACAAAGAAACAATTAATGAAGAAAATAAAAATAAAGTAGAAGTAATAGATGGTGTAGAAGTATTAGACTTTGAAGAAAAAACAACAACAAAATCCGCTTTAGAAGAAAAAAAAGAAACTCGCACTATAATAATAATTTTAATAATAATCCTTTTATTTGCATTTGCACTTCCCAAAGTAACTAGTTGGTTTAAAAAAAGTTCAATATTCTCATACACAGATACTGTTAATGATGTAATAGAAGATAAAACAGTAGATGGAATGCTTGTAATTGGAAAAGAAGAAGGATCAATAACAGCCAAAGGAATCCAATTTTATAATTTTAAAAAAAGACAAAATAGTGAAATAAGCGTAGTATATTTGCCAAAATCAACTATAAAAGATGTTGATAAATATAACATATACATAGAATTATATAACTCTAAAAAATCAATAATTTATAGAGTGAAATTTACAAGTGACTCTAAATTAGAAAGAAAAGTACAAGGTTCATACAACTTTAAGGTATTAGAAGATACTTATAAAGATGCAAAATATGCTAAAGTGTTAATTATTAAAGCTAATGACTGGGGTAAGGGGGCAAATACATTAGCTTGTAAAAAAGAAGAAACTAAAGATGGATACAAGCTTATTGAAAAAGTAACATATAATTTTAGTGATTTAGGGTTACTTAATTACAAAGTATCTAAAAAAATAGAAGAGTTGCCAGTAGAAGAAGGCAAAGAACAAAAACCAAATCCATACACAAAAATATTAGAATCTGAAAGCAAAATGATGGATAAAACAAACGTAACAGATTTATTGTATGATGATGAATCTATAGAATATTCTGTAGATCTAGCTAATTTAGAAATAGGAAAAAGTAATTACACGCCACTTCATTCACATGGAAGTATATTAAAAAGCGTAAGATTGGAAGAAACTTACAATGGTTGGGTGTGTGAATAATGAACAAATTTTTAATAGGGGATTTTGAGGGGCCATTAGATTTATTATTACATTTAGTAAAAAAATCTGAAATGAATATAAGTGATTTGAGCCTCATAGAAATAACTGAACAATATATAAATTTTATAAAAACTATGGAGGAAATGAATTTAGATATTGCAAGTGAATATTTAGTGACAGCAGCAGAACTAATTGAAATGAAAAGTAGATTTCTACTGCCTAAACCTCCAAAAGAAGAAGTTGATGAATTAGAACTTGATCCAGAAGAAGAATTGAAAAGACGTTTACTAGAATACCAAAAATATAAAAATAGTGTAAACTCATTTAGAATATTAGAAGACAACCGTGGAAGCTTCTTTACAAAAGCACCAGAAAAAAAAGAATTATACTCTGAAGAACAAGTTGAAAATGACGGTTCTGTAAGTGCATATGACTTATTAGAAGCATTACAAAAGTTATTAGAAAGAAAAGAATACTCAAAACCTTTAAATACAAAAATTACAAAAAAAGAGTTGTCAGTATCTGATAGAGTTGTTAAAATAAGAAATATATTAAAAAAAGAAAAACGTATAGAATTTCTAAGTTTATTAGAAGAGTTAACAAAAGAGTATGTAGTAGTAACATTTTTAAGCATATTAGAAATGGCAAAAAACAAAGAAATAATGCTCTCTCAAGACTCTAACTTTGGAACAATAATACTTGAAAGAGTTGATTAGAATGAATTTAAAAAGTGTAACAGAAGGAATACTATTTGTAGTAGGAGATGAAGGTATTACCATAAAAGAATTAAGTGAAATACTTGAAATAAGCGAAACAGAAGTAAAAGAATATCTCACTTTATTAAGAAAAGATTATGAAAGTGATGACAGAGGATTAAGAATATCTTTTTTAGGAAATACTTTTAAACTCACAACAAAAAGTGAACATAAAAATTATTACGAAAAACTTGTAACAAATTCACGAGTTTTTAACTTAAGTAACGCAAGCCTAGAAACACTTGCAATAATTGCTTATAACGAGCCTATTACAAGAGTTAAAGTAGATGAAATACGAGGAGTATCAAGCGTACAAATAGTAAGAAAATTACTAGCAAGAGGTTTCATAAAAGAATGTGGAAAAGAAGATTCAATTGGAAAACCCAACCTTTATAAAACTACCAATGAGTTTTTAGATTATTTTGGCCTAGCAACCAAAGATGACTTACCTAAATTAGATGCTAAAGATAAGCCAAAAAGAGATGAAGAAGTGGAATTATATAAATCAAATTACAAAGAAAAATAAAAAGCACTAGATGCTTTTTTATTAAGGTTTAATATTTCTTTTATGTAATTTAATTTCTTTAATATATCTTTCAAAATCTATAGAAGCAACTCTAACAATAAAATTATCAAGCATATCTTTTGAAAATAAACAAGCTTGATAAGCTTTTCCAGGATAATATTCATTCAAATAAATAGTATAATCTTCTAAAGTAATTCCATATTTATTTATAATATATTCATTTAAACAATCATAAGAAAAATATAAATCTTTACGAAACTCTTGATAAGTATGTGTAAGTAAATATTCTTTACTAAAACATTCATCAAAAAATAAATAATCAGTTACTAAATGTATGAACCAACCAAATTCAAAATCAGATAATGTTGAATTTTGAAGTAGAAAGTTATACAAATTAACTTTACCTTGTAAATGACTAATAATATCTTTCCCTCTGTCTTTATCAGTGAAATGAGAAATTGCCTTATTTTCTACAGTATCAGGATACAAAGTACCTTGTAATACTTCTTCTTTATTATGTATAATATTACTTTTTTCTAAATATAGCTTACTAACTGCTAAATGAATAGAAGAACTTGCCATAAAACTTCCTCCTAACAACTTTAATAAATTATATCATTTATTAAAGTAAAATTGCAATACATTATATTATAATAAAAAACACAATGTGTTTTCACATTGTATCTTTAATTATAATCTTTTTATTTTTTTCTTTTTGTCAAACATTTTTTTAACTTTTATACTAACTACTATAGCTGAAGCAACCAATCCTAACGCTACACCAGCAGAAGTATTTGACATACCTCCTAATTCTGTTGAATCTGGTGCTGGAGTATTTAAGCTTTCTTGCATAAATTCCTCATTTATTACTAACATTCCGTTTTCATCAAAAGCCAATTCTCCACTCTCAAATCTTCCTACCATTTAATCAAGATATGTATCAAAATAATTTATAATTTGCTCTTCTTTTCCACTTTCTCTTAAATCATCAAGTAGTCCTTGTTTAATCTGACTAATTTCCTCCTCAGACTCAGCATTCAAAATAGCTTTACAATAAAACATTATAATTTTAAATTCTTCATTTGCTCCTATCATTTTTTATTCCCCCTTCTTTATGTACTTAATTCTACCATAAATTATTAGTTAAGTTAATAAAAAAGTTAAAAATTAAGTACAATTATTACAAAAAGTATAATAAAACCCTTAATATTTATTAGTTTTTATATAAAATTAATGATTTTAACTACTTATTTTATCTTATTCTTTATTAATAAAATCCAAGTAAAATAAAACAAACCCAATATCTACAAGGGTTTGTAATCATTTATAACTTGGTGCTCGCCCAGGGACTCGAACCCTGACACCATAGGTACACGATTTTGAGTCGTGCGCGTCTACCAATTCCGCCACGCGAGCAACATAACTAAATTATATAAAATTTAGTTATAAATATCAAGACTTTTTGTCCAGTTTTAATTCAAAGCTATTATCCTTTAATCATTTCAATCATTTTACCAGTTTTATCATCAAGTAAAAAACTAACTTTACCTAATTCTCCAAATCTATTCTTAAGTATACTTGTATTTACAATAGATAAATTATCTTTATCCCTAGAAACCCCAATAATTACGTCAGCTTCCATAATATATTCCTTATCATTAAAACACTCTAAATTTACCTCTTGTGTATTAGATAAATATTTCTTTGAAATCAAACTATTAACAAAAATAAGAACATTATATTGTAAAGCTATTCCTCTAAGCCTTTTAAAAATAGTTTCACTATCAAATTTACAACTATATTCATTAGTATTTAATAATTCAAAATAATCTATAAAAACAAATCTAATGTGTTCATTATCAATCAGAACCTCTTCTAAATCTTCAACACCATCCATATAATCAGTAATATAAATATTAGATTCATAAATATTATGAGACATCTTATCTAAGACCTTAACAAAAACATTTTGATCTATTTCTATAGGAGCATAATAAGAAATCTCCTTATAAATTTCATCTATATTAATCATAAAATTATTTAAAACAGAAGTCTTACCACTATTATTAACACCACCTATAAAAACAACACTACCTAATTCTAAACCATTAAGAAGTTTATCCAATTTATTAAAACCAACAATGTACTTTTTCATAAAAGAAACCTCCTTACATAAAAATTATACCAATTAATTGAAAAACCAACAACTAATATTATATAAGTAGTTATTTATAATAACAAACATAAAATTAAATATGAATTCATCACTAGCAGAAAAACTAAAGAACCTTAAAATTAGTGACTATATTTTTATAATATTTATAGTCATTTCTTTAAGTGGAATATACGCTGATCATAAAGAAAAAGATGAATTAACAAACAAAGACCCAAAAGGGAAACAAAAAGCACACAACATTAGATTACTAGCGCTAGTTGTATCATTATTAATATATATATACTTTCTAAACACCAGAATAAAAAGCAAAGATAAAGGAGTAAGCAAATTTCTAAATAACTTAGACATACTAGCATCAATACTCTTCATAATAGGTGGATTAATATTTATATATACAGAATACAAAGGCGCAGATGATAGCACATTTTTAGAATAAAAATAATAATAAACTAAGTTGCATTAACATTGAAATTCCTATATAATATTGATATTAATGGGAGTGATTAAAATGACAAAAAAAGAATATGCAGACCTTTTATTACCAAATGTAGAAAAAACAAAAGAATATTACGAAGAATTTTATAAAGAAAGAAACTTACCAAATGATGCAATAATAACTAGATTTGCTCCATCACCTACAGGATTTGTGCACATAGGACATTTATTTACTAGTTTTGTTGCAAGAAGATTTGCTAGTCAAACTAATGGTATCTGTTTACTTAGAATAGAAGATACAGACACAAAAAGAACTGTAGAAGATGGAATAAAATTAATAATAAAAGATTTAAAAAATTATGGAATAAAATTTGATGAAGGTATTAAAAGCGAAACAGAAGAAGAAGGAGAATACGGACCTTACTTACAAAGTAATAGAAAAGATATATATCAAGCTTTTGCAAAATTTCTAATCGAAAAAGATTTGGCATATCCATGTTTTTTAAAAGAATCAGAAATAGAAGAAATTAGAAAAACACAAGAACAAATAAAAGACAGGATAGGAATATATGGTAAATATGCAAAATATAGAGACATTTCTATGGAAGAAGCTATACAAAAAATTAACAATAATGAAAACTATATTATAAGATTAAAATCTCCAGGAAAATTTAAAAATAGAATAACAGTAGAAGATGCAGTTAGAGGAACTTTAGAATTTCCTGAAAATGATTTAGACATAGTTTTAATAAAGCAAGATGGTTTACCTACTTACCATTTTGCACATTTAGTAGATGATTATCTTATGAAAGTAACACACATTATAAGAACAGATGAATGGTTAAGCTCATTACCTATTCATGTACAATTATTTGACATATTTAAATACACAAGACCAACTTACGTACACTTATCTCCATTAAACAAAAAAGAAGGAAATACTATAAGAAAATTAAGCAAAAGAAAAGACCCAGAATTAGCAGTAAGATATTATCATGAGCAAGGTATCCCAACAGACGCTGTAAAAATATACATATTAACAATTATAAATTCAAATTTCGAAGAATGGTATGAAAACAACAAAGACAAAAACTATTTTGATTTTGAATTATCATTTAACAAAGTAAGTTCATCAGGATCACTATTTGACTTAGAAAAATTAATGAACATATCTAAAAATTACATAAGTACAATGACCGCATCTGACCTTTACGAAAACACACTTACTTATTCACAAGAATTTGACACAGAGTTTTACGAATTATTAACTAGATATAAAGACTACTCTATAAATGTTTTAAATATTGAACGTGAAGTAGAAAGGCCAAGAAAAGACATTGAAAGTTATAGTGCTGTAAAAAGAGAAATAGGCTACATGTACGATGAATTATTTGCTAGTGATGAAACATCTTACGAATATAAAGATTTCTATGACATAGACTTTTTAAAATATTATATAGAAAATATATATGATGAATCTGATGACAAACAAACATGGTTTAACAAAATAAAAGAAATATGTCCAAAATTTGGATTTGCTTCAGAAACAAAAGAATACAAAAAAAATCCTGAAAACTATAAAGGCAGTGTAGCGCATGCTTGTGAAATAATAAGAGTATCTGTAACACATAGAACAATGACTCCAGATTTATATGAAATATTAAAATTATTAGGAAAAGAAAGAATACAAAAAAGAATAGAAAACTTCACAAAATAAACCACAAGGAGTAAAAATGAAAGAAGAAAAATTTGAAATCAAGTCAAAATATGATGGACTAAAAATAAAAGGTATAATCTACAAACCAGAAAAAGAAATAAAAGGTTTGTTCTTTATCTCTCATGGTATGTGTGAAGAAAAAAGTAGATATTATGACTTTATGAAATATTTAAGCGAAAATAAATATGTAGTCATAATTCATGATCATCGTGGACATGGCGAAAGCATAATAGAAAAAGAAGATTTAGGATACTTCAAAGATGAAAAAGGTAATGCAGTTGTAGAAGATTTGCACGATGTAATAACATATATACAAAGAAAATATCCCAAAATAAAAACTACTTTATTTGGACATTCAATGGGTTCGCTAATTGTAAGAAACTTCATACAAAAATATGATACACTTATAGATGAATTAATTATATGTGGTTCTCCAAGTAAAAACAAATTAGTATCTTTGGGCTTACTTTTAACTAAACTAATAAAAAAACTAAAAGGAGAAAAATTTAGAAGTGAATTTCTAGAAAAATACACAACTGGAAATAATGATAAATTATTTAAAAATGAACCTGAAAAAAACTGCTGGTTGACAAGAGACAAGCATATTGTAAAACTTTACAATGAAGGAGAACTTACAGGATTTACTTTTACAACTAATGGATATTTAAACTTATTTAATTTATTAAAAAACACATATAAAAAGAAAAAATATAAAGTGGAAAACAAAGAATTAAAAATATTTTTTATAGCAGGAAGTAACGATCCAGTAATAAAAAATAAAAATAATTGGATACAAGCAGTAGATTTTATGAAGAATGTTGGATACTCTGATGTATATAAAAAACTATATAAAGAAATGAGACATGAAATACTTAATGAAATTAATCACCAAGAAGTATATGAAGATATATTGGATTTTATAAACTATTATGACAAAGAAATAAAATAAATACATATAATTTAATGGTGATAAAATGTATAATATGTCTGATTGTCTATATGCTGCTAAAATTTTAAATATAGAATTTAAAAAATTTACTCCTAAAGAATTTCTTAGTGGAATTAATATAGAATTAGAACATGGACTAGTAAACCCTGAAACTAATGTGACAAACGATGACCTAATAATTACAGCTAAAATAGCATTAGCGCATCTAAATGAATTTCCAAACTATTATAATGAAAAATATGGATTACTAGCATTTGAAAAATTTTTAAAAACAAAACTATAAAATATAGTGAACATTTCTATAAGATGAAGTGTTCATTATTTTTATATGGCTAACAAAACTATGTACAATTTAAACATAAAATGATATCATATTTATATAGAATATAGGGAGTTGATTTTAAGCATGTACTATAATAAAAGTGTAAAAGAAATAGAAAAAGAATTAAATATTGACGAACTAGGACTAACAGAAGAAGAAATACACAAAAGAACAAATATTTACGGTAAAAATACACTTCCAAAACATAAAAAAGAAAGTATTTTTAAAATATTTATAGATGAATTTAAAGACCCAATAGTTATACTATTATTGTTTGCTATATTAGCTTCATTCCTAGTAGGAGAAACAGTAGATGCAATAGCAATATTTTTAATAGTATTAGTAGATGTAATTATGGGGACTTATCAAGAAAATAAAGCTAACAATACAGCAGAAGCATTAGCAAAATTAGTAACAGTAAAAACGAAAGTAATAAGAGAAGGAAAAATAATTAAAGTTGAATCAGAAAACTTGACAGTTGGAGACATAATACTTTTAGAGTCTGGAGATAAAATATCTGCTGACATAAGGTTAATAGAAACACATAACTTAACAGTTAATGAAAGTGTTATAACTGGAGAAAGCTTAGAAATAAATAAAATATCAGAGAAAATTACAAAAAAAAATCTAAACTTATCAGAACAACTTAACATGGCATTTGCAGGAACAACCGTAGTAAAAGGAAGAGCAAAAGGAATAGTTATAGGAATAGGATTAAATACAGAAATAGGACGTATAGCGACAAGTATACAAGAAACAAAAGAAGAAAAATCTCCACTTACAATACGTGTTGAAAAATTATCTAAACAAATAAGTATGTTAGTTATAATAGTAGGAATACTAATTTCATTACTATTAATTGCAAAGGGAGTTAAAGCTCAAGAATTATTTTTAACAGTAATTGCCTTATCAGTTTCTGCTATGCCAGAAGGATTACCGCTTTCTTTAACGATGGCACTCACTATAGCGTCAAATAAAATGGCTGCAAAGAATGTGGTAGTGAAAAAATTAAATTCAGTCGAGTCATTAGGAAGTTGTACAGTAATAGCAAGTGATAAAACAGGAACACTAACTGTAAATGAACAGACAGCTAAAAAAATACTCATGCCAAATGAAGAAGAATTTACAGTAACAGGAATAGGCTATGATTTTAATGGACATGTAGATGGAACTAATATAGAATATGCTGAAGAAATTGCATTACTTGGAGTTATAAATAATGAAAGTATTGTAAAAGAAGATAAAAAGGTAGGAGATTCTATAGACATAGCGTTTAAAGTATTAGGAAAAAAACTTGAAATAAATACATCAAAAATTAAAATATTAGAAAGTATACCATATGAATCTGAAAATAAATACTCTGCTGTTTTCTACGAAAAAGAAGGAGAAACATACTGTACTATAAAAGGCTCTGTTGAAAAAGTTATGACTTTTTGCAAAAATATATATCTATCAAAAGAAAAAATAAACTCTAATCATTTAGAAAATCAAAATGAATATCTAGCAAGTAATGGTTACCGTGTAATAGCTTTAGCAGCAGGAAAAATACCCAAAAAAGAAAAATATAAAGAATCAGATATAAAAAATCTTACATTCATGGGAATGGTAGGATTTATAGATCCAATAAGAAAAGAGGTAGTTGACTCTATAAAAGAATGTAAAGAGGCAGGAATAAAAGTTTTAATGATAACAGGAGATCATCCTTTGACTGCTTTTTCAATTGCTAAAGAATTAGAACTCACAAAAGAATTCAAAAATGTATCTTCTGGAGAAGAAGTAGAAAAAATATTAAAAAAAGGTAAAAAAGAATTTGATAAATTCATAAAAACTAAAAGTGTATTTGCGAGAGTTACTCCAATTCAAAAATTAGAAATAGTAGAATCCCTAAAAAGGCAAGGAGAATTTGTAGCAGTTACAGGGGATGGTGTTAACGATGCTCCAGCATTAAAAAGTGCAAACATAGGAATTTCAATGGGAAGTGGAACAGATTTAGCAAGAGAAACTGCTAAAATGATAATAATAGATGATAATTTTAAATCAATTGTAAGTGCAGTAAAAGAAGGAAGAGTAGCTTATTCTAATATAAGAAAAATAATTTATTTCTTACTATCATGTGGTATGGCCGAAGTATTATTCTTTATATTATCAATAATATTAGACTTGCCAATGCCTTTAGTAGCAATACAACTATTATGGTTAAATGTTGTCACAGATGGAATTCAAGATTTAGCATTATCATTTGAAAGTGCAGAAGTTGGAATTATGAAAGAAAAACCTAGAAATCCAAAAGAAAGTATTTTTGATAAAGATTTAATTAATGAAATAGCAGTATCTTCTATTGTTATAGGAACACTAGTATTTATAATCTGGTATTATCTAATAAAAATATTAAACATGGAAGTAGGTATGGCAAGAGGTTATATAATGGCATTAATGGTATTCATACAAAATATACATGTATTTAACTGTAGAAGTGAGAAAAAATCAGCTTTCTTTGTTTCAATTAAAAGTAATCCATTTATAGTTGTAGGTGTAATTTTTACAATATTACTACAGATAATAGTAATGGAGTTAGACTTTATGACAAATATATTACAAACAGTATCAATACCACTTTTCAACTTGCTTTGCTTATTTATTTTATCATTAGTAATACTATTTATAATGGAAGTTTATAAACTAATAAAATATGGAAAAGTCAAATAAAAAACTTAATTAAGAGCTAATTCACAAACGAATTAGTTCTTTTAATTTAAAACATATTAACAAAAACTATAAAGTTCTTTATAAAAATATTCCATCATAATAAATTTATTTTTATTTCATCAATTTACATCTTAAAGCATAAATAGTATAATAATACTTAAGTAGGTGATTATGTGAAAAAATCTAATATTGTAGAAATCGTTATATCTTCTCTTATAAGTATTATAATAGTAATAGGATTAAGCTTTCAACTACATCAAGATTTAACATTTATTCTAAATAAATTCTATATAGGTATACCAATATTTATAGGAAGTTTTACAATATTATATTTTTTAATAAAATATTTATTTAAAAAATTAGGAAAATTTAAAATAAAAGAAACTCCAAAACCAAAACATAAATTAATAAAATTATTTGATGAACACCCATTTATATTTTCTATAATATGTATGATAATAGGCTGGTCAATTTATATAATAGCTTTTTATCCAGCTTTACTAGCTCCTGACCCATCTAAACAAATATTACAGTTTTTTGGAATTGATAATTATTATTCTCATATATCAATACTTTTAGACGAAAATGTAATAATAACTAACCATCATCCAGTATTACATACACTTTTAATAGGTTCATGTGTAAAAATAGGAACACTTATTGGAAATGTAAACTTAGGATTATTCCTATACACTATTATACAAACATCAATATTAATTTGCACACTATCTTACACGATATGTTTCTTGAAAAGCATAGGACTTAATAGAAAATACCTTCTTATAGCACTTATAATATACACTTTTGTGCCTGTATTTCCTATGTACGCTATAGTGCCTGTAAAAGACGTAATTTTCGGTAGTCTAATAATACTATATATAATAGAAATATATAAATATATCAACTTAAATAAAAAACTAAATATAATAAAAACATTAACCTTGCTAATACTAATAATTTTATTTAGAAATAATGGATTTCACATAATAATATTATCTTTACCATTCTTACTAATACATAAAACTTCTAATAGACGTAAACTTGCTATAACATTATCTTTAACTTTAATATTTTATTTTTCATATAATAACGTGATATTGCCATACTTTAAAATAACTCCTTCAAGTCCTAGAGAAAAACTATCTATTCCTTTTCAACAAACAGCTAGACTAGTTCGTGATCATGAAGAAGATATAACTGATAAAGAAAAACAAATAATAGATAAAATATTAATATATGACACACTTAAAGAAAGATATGATCCCGAATTTGCTGATCCAGTAAAAAATCAATTTAATAAATATGCGACAGAAGAGGACTTAAAAAATTATTATAAAGTATGGTTAAATGGACTAAAAAAGAGACCTATAACATATATAGAGGCAACTTTAGAAAACACTTATGGTTATTATTATCCATTTAAAACAGATTGGTATGTATATTCTAAATATAAAAAAACACTAAAAGAAAATGGATTTGACTATCATTTTAATGGCTTAAAAGGTTTAAGAAAAAGTTTAGTTAGCTTTGCAAGTGCATACCCATATATACCAATAATAGGCTTAATAGTTAACATAGGATTTTCTACATGGGTTATAATGTTTATGATAAGTTATTTAATAAAAATAAAAAAATATAAAGAAATAATGATGTTCTTACCTAGTATAATTGCATTTTTAGTTTGTATAGCATCTCCAGTAAATACTTATTTTAGATATGCTTTACCTAATGTATTCGCAATGACTTTATTAACAGGATTATTTTTAAGTATTATTAATAAGAAAGAGGTAAAAAATGAAAAATAAAAAAATAGCAATACTAATACCATGCTATAATGAATCAAAAACCATAGAAAAAGTTGTAAAAGATTATAAAAAGGCTATACCAGAAGCAGATATATATGTATATGATAACAATTCAACAGACAATACAGATAAAATCGCTGAGTCAGCAGGTGCTATAGTAAAATATGAATATAAGCAAGGAAAAGGAAATGTAATAAGAAGCATGTTTAGGCAAATAGATGCAGATTGCTATTTAATGATAGATGGAGATGATACTTATCCAAGTGAAAATGCCAAAGAAATGTGTGATCTAATACTAGAAGGAAAAGCAGATATGGTAATAGGAGATAGACTATCAAGTACATATTTTACAGAAAATAAACGAGCATTCCATAACTTTGGAAACAAAATAGTAAGATTATTAATAAATATATTATTTAACAATAAAGTAAGTGACATAATGACAGGTTACCGAGCATTTAGCTATGAATTCGTAAAATCATTTCCAGTATTATCAAAAGGATTTGAAATAGAAACAGAAATGACAATACATGCAGTAGATAAAAACTTTAAATTAGTAGAAATACCAGTAACATATAGAGATAGGCCAGTTGGAAGCGTATCTAAACTAAACACATATAGTGATGGATTTAAAGTATTAAAAACAATAGCAACATTATTTAAAGAATATAAACCAGGTACATTTTTTAACATCATAGCAATAATGTTTCTAATATTATCATTAATTTTAGGAATACCAGTAGTAATAGAATACTTTAAGATAGGATTAGTTCCAAAATTTCCAACATTAATAGTATCTTGCATATTTTTAGTAATATCAATATTATTATGTATAACTGGAATAATATTACAAGTAATAGTAAAAAAACATAGACAGTTATATGAATTATATCTCAATTCTTTATGGAGAAAGAAATGAAGAAAATAATAGAACTATATAAAAAATATGAAGAAATTATAAATTATCTTATAGTTGGAGTACTTACAACATTAGTAAGTTTAGCTGTAAAATGGGGATTATTATTTACAATACTTGATGCAAAAAAAGGGATCGAATTACAAATATCTGTAATAACATCATGGTTAGTAGCAGTCACATTCGCATACATTACTAATAGAATATTTGTATTTAAAAGTAAAAGTAAGGATATAATAAAAGAAATAGTAAGCTTTTTTAGTTCAAGAATAATCACACTATTAGTTGATATGGGTATTATGTGGTTCTTCGTAACATTACTAAAATTAGATTCACGCAATTGGGTATTAATATGGACAATGGTAGTACAAGTATTAGTAACTATATTAAATTACATATTCAGTAAACTACTTGTATTTAAGAAAAAATAATGATAAAATATATTAAGTGTCTGAAAGACATTTAATGGCCTGTTGGTGAAATGGTTAACACATCGCCCTCTCAAGGCGACATTCACGGGTTCAAATCCCGTACAGGTCACCATTAAGTTTATAACATAGAAATATGTTGTAATAGATTGATGTTTTGATTTATTATAATCTAGATTAAGAGTGCGTCAACACTCTTTTTCTAATGTGTATAAACATCTAAAGTAATAGACGGTGTACTATGTCCCATATTTTTAGATACTTTGTTGATAGGCTTACGTTTACTTATCATACGTGTAGCATAACTATGTCTAAACTCATGTTGTGTTATCTCATACAAATTAGCTTTATTACAAGCATTTTTCTTATGTCTATCTATAGTGGTAGGTGCTAAAGGTTTAGACCCGCCAAATACAAAATAATCATAATTATAATCACAATAAAACTTTTTCAATAAATATATTCTATAATACATTAACAAACCAATATTAATTGTACGAATACTGGACCTATTTTTAGGCGTGTCTAATTCCCGTTTGCCCTTTCGATGTATACTATGTCTAATATGTACTTTAAAACCGTTTATATCACAAAATCTTAATGCCATAGCTTCGCTTGGACGTGTTCCATAGAAAAACATAAAGTTAAAATATTGCTTTATAACAAAATTATTAAGATGTAATCTAAACCAACGGAACTGCCATATATTATAAACATGATGTTCTTTATATTCTATATGTTTAGGAAAAGGACCAACCTGTTGTACAATATTATCAGGAAGATAATCGCAAAGCATACAGTACTTAATAAAACAATTAAAATTAGAATATAGCAAAGCATTAAACTTATTACTATAATGTTTTGTAAGAATAACACTTTGCCAATTCAATACATCTTTTTTAGTCAATGTTTTTATACCTCTACCACGAAAGTAGGGTAATATATAATTATTGATGTTCTGGTATATTATAATGAAACCTTGTTTTTTATGCCTGTTTCTAGCATATATTAAATATTTTTCTAAGACTTTGTCAAAAGTCATATATATTTCCCCCTAAATCATTATACCACCTTACCTTCTAATGGTAGTATATAAAATTATTTTTCTAATGTCAAAACATTTTTTGAATGTAAAAACCACCTATAAGGTTTATGTAACCTTAAATACTTAATACCTTGATTATATAAGTAATCACATTCTTCTAATGTTAAATCGGAAGAATTCCAAAAAGTGCCTAGTCGTTTAACTCTTTTAATTAGATTCTGTATGTATGAATTATTTTCTGGTTTAGGATACATTTTATCACACCTCACTTTCTGTATTCATTATATCATACTACCATGGTAGTGTCAAGAGATATAAAAAAAGAATTAACTTTTTTTTAATATATCTATACAATTTCTTAAAAATTGTGCTTTAGTTAAATTCTTTTTTAATAGTAACTTCTCTAACTCCTCATACTCACTAATATTCAAATCGACTTGAAAAGACTTTTTATTTTTTTTTCTATATTCTATATCATACTTACGCTTATCAAACTTCTTTTTTTCTTCCATTAAGACCACTCCTGACATCTCAATTATAAATGTTTTACTTTTTATTGTCAAATCCACGAAAGAAATCAATTATTAAAGATTTTAATTTAATTACTAAAAACTTTGTTTCTTTGCTAGACAAAGAATTTAAATACAAATCTAATAAATAATATAACTGATAAAGTTCTTCGTTTGACATTATTGTACCTCTCTAACATACTTGTTATGCTCTTCTATGAGTTTAGAAAATATAGAACTACTTCTTCTATATACACCCCACATTCCTAAGCTTAAACAGTAATAACTAAAGTCTGTTACTCTTAAATAACCTTTATAACTCATTATGAAGTCAACTAACTCTTGTACTTTATCTTCTTCGTCCTTGCCGTCATTAAGCATTATCTTTTCAAGTTTCTTCTTAAGATTTCCTTTGACTTGCTCAAGAGTATATTGATGTTTACTATCATCGTTAAAGTGTATCAAGTATTCTAAAGCATTATCTAAACTTCTACATCTCTCAAGGTAATTCTCTGCTATTCCAAGTTCTTTAGCAAGAGCAGTATTCCATTTTGCATTAGGCATTGATATAACAACGTGTGTATGACTTTTCTTTAACTCGCCTTGTTCGTTTACATCTTGATCATGAACTATTGCTGCATAATCGTAATTAAGTTTTATGTAGTTTAATGCTTTCTTGTGTGTTAAGTCTTCTTCTGGATAAAGGAGAATACAAAACTTTTTACTTCTAAATTTTTCCATTTTGACACCTCTTTCAATTTTTGACACCGATTAATCACTTTTTTTAACTAGGCGGTGTCAAGATTTTTTTAGGTCTAACCTTACATTCCGACGTTTTGACACCTGACACCAAAATTGCTTATTAGTCGTAGTAAAGCAATTTTGTATAATTATTAATTATT
This sequence comes from uncultured Bacillota bacterium, assembly GCA_947650795.1. Lineage (GTDB taxonomy): Bacteria > Bacillota_I > Bacilli_A > RF39 > UBA660 > MGBC139354. The sequence continues at coordinate 19,023 of CANSWR010000018.1, forward strand.
TTTCTTAAACTTTTTAGAAATAAATTGATAAATCTTATCAGCTAACTTATCAGTTAAAAACATAACTAAAAATGTACCTAAAAATACTAAAATTACTAGTAAAATTTTTAAAACTATTTGCATGTCTAATTTCTCCTTTCTATTTTCATTGTTTGTTTATTGTTTGACAAATAACCCCCAGTTACACTCTGGTTGTCCCCCTAAAAGGGGGCACACAAAAGAACTCGGACTTCTGGCGAAGTTCAGTGAAATATTAAAAACAGTGAATGCCCATTTGTAACATACATCATTGCCTAAAGTTAATAATACATAGCAAACATCAACTACGCACTACCGTTTGTATAAGTGTTATTTAAAGATATATTGAAAGCTACGCAATCAACATACTTTAAACAACACTTTCCACTTGCCGTTACTGGCCTACTACTCCCAGAATAATATACCAAAATTCCTTCTTCTAATTTAATAATAGATATTACAATCAAAGATTGTTAACTGCTTCAAATGTATCATAAAAATCAGCAACGTAACGGTTCCGTTTATAGTAAATATACTTAATCGGTGGACACTCATATTCGCCCTCGTCCTTGTTAAAAACCATGTTCTCAGCGTCGCACACTACAGTTGTAAATATACCAAATATATTAAGTAATCTTGTTTTCTTAGTAGTAATCATGTACTTAGCTGGCCTACGTATCCACATAGGTAACTCACGCCATTCTTGAGTGATAAGAAGTACTATACGTTTCATTTTACGAGACTGATTAAGCCATGCATAAAATTGAGTATCACAAGGACTATCACGTTTATATTTACGTGCTATCTCATCAATTAAGAAAATACAATGTTCTTCAGTATTAAAATATAAATCTTGTATTTTATCAAAGTATACTATATTAAAACCTGGAATTTTTAAACTTTTTATATTTGTATAAATCTTATTACACCTTTTCTTATCTTGTTTAAGTAAAAACATAACACTATAATAGTTTTTGCCACTACCTTGACGACCAGTAATAAAATAAACACCATGGGAATCGTCTATACGAGGTAAACCTTTTTTAAATAAAGTTTCTATTCTTATATCTCTATTAAATATTTCCATTTTTAACTTCCTTTCTTTATTAAATAATATAAATATTAGATTGCTATTGGGCGGTGGCGAGTTTTTCGCCACTTCGCCCAAATTTCTACCAGAATTTTATTTTTTGGAATAAATTCCAAACCTTTAATATGCCATGAGTACTAAAGTATATTGTGTATTTAGCTATCTCTACAGATACTATAAATATAAGTATGTTTACAAATATAGTAGGCAACCAACTAAGAGCATAACCTATACCGTCAAAGTAACTAGGTATATGAGTAGCTACAAACGTTATATTTTGACTTAAATTAGGCATAGTACTACTTATTATAGTATTAATAGGCAAGCATATAACTTGAACTAAAGTTGCAAGTAACCCTATGATAATATTAAATAAAGCCTTAAACATCTATACTGCACCCCACTTTTCATCATCTTCTTTTAAGCTGACTATTCGGTCAACCCAGTTATATAAATAAACAAAATACTTATATAAAGTAATACCACCTAAAATAGTAAATAAACTATTTAAGAATAGTGATAAACCACTAACTTGACTATAGAAATCTGTACCACATGTAAGTGGCAATGTAGAATCAATAAATGGTAATGGTAAATTGATAGTACTACAATTGCCATTCAAAGAATTAGATATTGAATTAAGAGCATTAAGAGGCAAAGTAATAATACTATCTACTGGACCAGATGGTAGCCAACCTGCCACATCACCAAATTCACTTGTATCTGGTGGTGTATCGTCTGTTATACTATTGTTAATATTGTCTAGCTTTTCATTAGTTTGCTGTTGATTTTTATTTTGATTATTCATAATATCTAATGTATTTTGTATTTGATTATTAATCATACTATTTACTGTATTCATAAGAATGTCACTTGTGACTGTCTTATCTTCTTTATTATAAATATTAAGTGAATAATGACTTGTTATAAATTGCACTGATACATTCTTATCACTATAAATATTAAGCCATAAAGTATTAGTATTATTTGATACACTAATATTAGATACACTTATAGTAAGTTTATCGCCATTCTTTACAAGACTACATTTATACTCTTTACCGTCTCCTACACCTATAGAACATTTATTAATATATTCTATAAAATTAACAAGTTCATAATTTCCTGTAGTATCTACAGTAAATGATACATCATAAAACCAACCAGGATAATAAGTATAATAATCTTTAAAAAGCCATTGAACACGATTAACTCCATTTGTTCCGAAAAACAACTCGTCAATGTAACCTCGACCACTAGCTAATTGAGTATTATTATCTTTATAAGCCCACCATTCTAAATCATTAGGGTTTGTAAATTCTTCTGCTTTAAAATCATTTATAAACATAAAGCTACTAACTATTACTAGAGACATTATTAACAGTTTTTTCATGTATATACACCTCCATGTCACCTTTAATTTTTTTTAAGTGATATTTTTCCTTAGAAGACAAGTCATACATTTCAAACATTAAATCAATATTATTTATTGAAACTTGAAACAAAGTTAAAATATCTACCATTACAAACCACCTCGCTTAAATAACTTACTAAATATCTTTATAGGAATAAATATTCCAAAAAAACTTATTATCGTAAATATCACAAGTATCTTATCTAAATCTAATCTATAATAAACGTCACTTGTTAAATCTAAAGAATTAAGACAAGTCGGTAAAGTAGTGTATTGATTAAATTGTTGGGTGCCGTCTTTATAAATATAACTAGAATTAATGTAATAATCACGATAGTTAATAGTCCGATTATTGCTAGGAACTTGAGAGTATGCACGTATAATGCCCTCGGACTGTACGACATAACACGCAAAATCTTCCTTACTAGGTACATATATCATAACTACCTCTTATTGAAAAGAAGAGTACCTGTTAAATCAAACAAGACATATAAACCAAATATGTAAGGAATTAAATTAACTTCTTGAACTAAAAATTGTTCTGCTATTTCAAACATAATCTTTCCACCTTTCTTTTTATTTTTTTAAAAGGGAATGCTTTTCACACATTCCCAAATGTTAGAAACTAACTCTTCCGCGTCCAGCACCTTTAACCATTCTACGAAGAACTCCATAACCTAGTGATACTGGTACCATTATTGTTAAGAATGGTACACACTCAGCTATAACTCCGAAGAAAGTTCCTACAGTTAGGTTTGTCTTTAATGCTGTTACAACAGTAGCCATAGTTCCTGTTGAAGTACTACCTTCCATGTTCAACACACCTCTTTCTATTTAAACACTATCTAAAACTAGGAGTGTCTAAATCATTATTATTATAGAGTTTAAGTAACTCTTTTTCGGCATCAGTTAAGAAAACTAACTTCTTTATGCTATCAGTTATATAAACTTCTACACAAGTGTAGGTATTTCCTTTTTTTGATACCTTTTCACATAATACTGCTTTAACTTGCATGTAAGCCTCCTTTCCCTATTCAAAATAGGAGGATACAAGGCCGTTATTTAACTCTCAAGTAATCATTTAACATACATGTTCTTCATATGCACCTTGTTACCTTAACTAAATATTAACATGAAAAAAAGCTAGCTCCACCGAACTAGCAAAATTTATATAATTTATAACTACTATTTTCTAAAATTAAATTAATAAAATCAGAACTAGTATTTCTAAATTTACGTAATATTTCTTTACGTTGATAATTATACTTATTTAAAAATTCGTCTAAGTTATCAAGATAACAAACTACATTGTCATTATTATCATACATAACAAAGTATTCCATTTACTCCTTTCCTGATTATTTCGTGTGGGTCGAAATCCCGTACAGGTCACCAGATTTGATTGATACTCGAACTTTCGAGTAATTATAGAAAAGCGTCTTGTTAAAAAGTCGTTATTATGAATAAGACAAGGAAACTTGCATAAAATAAAAAGGAACATTCAATAATCGCATGTTGAGTGTTGCCAACTAAAATTTGGTTTCCACCTAAATCATTGCTGAGTTAGGTGGATTTCTTTTATATTAAAACTATAAATAGTAAGAATAGTAAAAGGAAGATAATTATTACTAAAGATAGAATTAAAAAATCTTTCTTGTACATATTCTCGCCTCCCTTCTGTTAAGAAGATTTGCTCCACCCAACTTATTAAATGTTCCTAAAATAGTTATAGCAAACATCTGTGCTTGGTACAATTATTTTATTAATAAATTATGACAATTTATTAAATTAATGAAAGTATAAAAATAATAATATGTTTTGATTAATTAGATGAAAAGTATGTTATACTATATAAGTAGATGAGATGCTTGTGAAGGAATAACGATGTGCTGACAAAGCAAGTAAGCATAACTTAGTATGTAAGAATTTATCTCGCCTAAGGTACCACCATTTTTTGACAAATATAAATATTGAATGAAGCGCAGAAGCTGAATTATACTTACATTTTGTTTATATAAAGTTAGCAAAAATTAATTTAATAATATTATAGAAATAGAGGTATTTTATGAATTATAAAACTATAAACGAACAATATGAAACATTTATAAAAATAATTGAAAAAAATAAAGATTTAATGCTAATTTTAGATTATGTAGCAAAGTTAAAATTACCAAACTTTTATATTGCTGCTGGATCAATATTTCAAACTATTTGGAACTATTATGATGGAAAAGAATTGAATTTTGGAATTAAAGATATAGATATTATTTATTATGATAAATCTGATTTAAGTGTAGAAAAAGATTTAAAATATTACGGTGTTATAACTGAATTTGTTAAAGAAAATGAATTAAAATATGAGATTGATGTTTCAAATGAAGCAAGAATGCATTTGTGGAAAATGGAACAAGGCCAAGGTGAAAATATTAATCAATATAAGAATTCAGAAGATGCTATTAGTAAATGGATAGCTACAGTACATGCAATTGGAATAACAAAAGAAAATGATGTTATTAAAATATATGCTCCTTATGGCCTAAGTGACATATATTCTAAAACAATTAGACCAATAAAACATAGTGGAAACTCAAAGGAATTATATAATAAAAAGGTTGATAGTTGGAAAAAAAGATTTGATAATTTAAACATAACAGAGTGGTAAAAATACTTAGTAAGGTTAGTAATAAAGGTGGTAAATTATGAACGAATACTTAAATATATTTATAGATGATGAATATCCTACATTTTTAGATAAATATTTAATAACTGACACTCTAAAAAGATTAAAACACATAACGCAATTTTGTGGATGTGATTACACAAAACTCTATTCTCCACTATTTACTTATACAAGATTTGACCATAGTCTAGTAGTAGCGCATATGACATGGCATTTTACACATGACAAAAAGGAAACTTTAATAGCACTTTTACATGATATTGGAACTCCTTGTTTTGCTCATTGCATAGATTATGTTTTTAATGACTATATTAATCAAGAATCATCAGAAAAATCTATAATTGAAATAATAAAAAAAGATAAACAATTACAAGAATTTTTAAATGAAGATAATCTTACTATAGAAGATTTTAATGATTATTTAAAATCTCAAATATTAGAAAATAAGTCACCTAAACTTTGTACAGATAGGCTTGATGGGGTATTACATACTTGTTATATTTGGTTACATACTCATTCATTAGAACAAATTAAAGAAGTTTATGAAGATATAGTTGTATTAAAAAATGAAGAAAATAATAAAGAAATAGGATTTAAAAATATTAAAATAGCAGAAAAATTTGTATCAATGGTTTATAATTATGCCAAAGAGCTTCAATCTAATACTGATAAATATGTAATGAAATATATATCAGAAATTGTAAAAATGTCATTTGAGAAAAACTTAATATCTTTAGATGATTTATATATAAAACAAGAAAAGGAGTTATGTAATATTTTTTCTAAAAATTTTTCATCATGGAAAAAATTTAATAAAGCTTCTATTATCAATAGGACAAACACTATTCCAAAAAACAGATTTTATATATCATTTGAAACAAAAAGAAGAAATACTATTCCTTTAATTTCTACAACAAATGGTAACAAACGAATCAGTGAAGTATCAAATATTGCTAAAAATATATATGATGAATTAAAACAATATAAAGACAGTACGTATTCATATGTAGAAGAAATATATAGTATTAATTAATTTAAAAATTTGACGTATAGCACAAAATATGGTACAACCATAAGCGCTGAGGGGGATAAAAATGGATAATAAAAATTTAAATAATATAATATATAGTGAATATTTAGCTATGTTGTTTATAGAATTCAGTAAAGCACAAGGAATAGATTTAGAAAAAGAGAACTTATCTACAAAAGAAAAAGAATTTAATGGCTGGATAAAAGCAATGCAACAAGTTAAAAATTTATATGCAGATTTAGTATTTGATAAAATAAGTGATTCAATATTAACAGCTGAATTAGGAAAAGGAAGATTAAATTCTATTGTACCGGACCTAAATAAAAAAGGAATAGAAACAATTGCAATCACACCTTATATAGAAACATTTGACTCTACAATTGTACAAGGAAGTAGTGGTAAAATTAGTTATAATTCACATACACAAGATATAGAAATAAAATATGAAAATCCTGAAATTCAAGCATTTGCACCTAATATAACACCTAATTATTTCTATCAAATAGATACACTTATAACACATTTACCCATGAAATCAAAAAGCATTTCTACACTTATAGAAACAAGTAGAAGATATAATGATGTTGCCATAGGAACATATGGATTTACAGAAGATAAAGATATTGATAGTAAAATTAGAAGATTACAAGAAGCGAAAGATAAATAAACTCATTTTACTGTGTAGGCTGTGATGAAGAATATATAAGAGAAAATGGAATGTATTTATATCTTTTGAAATCTAATCAAAAAACAAGAATATTAGGAAAAAGCAGATAAATTTTAAGTCGGTCTAAATAAGACTGATTTTTATTTTCCCATAAACTGTGATATAACCCGACTTCCGTACTTGTTAAATGAAAAAAAGTTTAATTTTTGTT
>CANSWR010000019.1 GCA_947650795.1 uncultured Bacillota bacterium
AACAAAAATTAAACTTTTTTTCATTTAACAAGTACGGAAGTCGGGTTATATCACAAAAACATTCAAAACTTCTACATTTTTCGACATTTTTCACAAGAAGAAAAAAATATTTAAAATGATAATCCTACAAAATAAAGCCTATTAAAAATTACATATTAAATTTATCTTGCTTTAAATAAGTATTTATTGTAGTAAAAAATAATAATTAATAAAAAGACACCTTAAACTAATTAAAGTATCTTTTTAACATATATTTATTTTAATCTCGGACAATAAGTGCTAAGTAATTTATCATCCATTAAAATTATCTCTCTATCTAAATTTTCTCTTCCTTTTAAACTATTACTATAATCTTTAGTTAAACTAAGAGAAATTAAAAGTTCTTCTTTAACAGACCAAACTACTGTATTCTTTAAATTAGCAAAGTTAAATTCTTTTCTTAACATACCCCATAAAATTTCATGAACTAAGTCCAAATATTCTTTAATTTCAATAGCCTTAGACAATATATAAGATTTATCTTCTAAATCACTTTTTATAATCGCATTTATATAGTTTTGATATCTTTCTTTTATTTTGCTAATTATAGCTTGTAAAAGCGTTACTTCACTTACAGTTAAATTATTAAAGTTATCAGTTTTACTTATTGCAGAAAATGCTATCTTTAAAAGTTCTTCTATACTCTTATTTATTCTAAAACAATATTTATTAATATCTTCTCCTCTAGTTTTTACTTTTTTAATTTCTCTTGTTAACAAATCAACAATCTCATCCTCACCTAATCCATAACTTCTTAACCTTTTTGTCAAAACATAATTTACTAAATCTTTATCTAATCCACAATGTATAAGATAAAAAACAATTTCTGAAGTCGGTATCCTTGTTATTTATTTTGTACAAGCATATATATAATAGCAAAAATAAAAACAGCAAATTATAGCTGTCCATTATTTTTTATCATCCTCTAACCCACAAACTAAGTCCACTTCTATAGTATAATCTTTCTTTCCATAAGGACTCTTAGGATATATTATTACCTTAGTATTTTCCATATCACATGGTTCTTTTGTTTTAGGATTAACAAATTCTTTAGCTTTTTCTTCATTTACTTCTTTATTACTTCTAACTAAATTAGATAAATTAATCTTTATACCCTGACTTTGAAATTTAGACAAAAACTCACTTCTTTCTTCATCACTAGACTTTAACTGATCATAATAAAAATTTTCATAAAAATCTTTTCCCATAACTTCTAAATCATTTTCCAAAGTAAATGCGACACTACCAACAGTAAAAGCCAAAAAAGTTCCTAACACTACTAAAAATAAAATTATTACCCCTGTTATTATAATTCTTTTATCACTTTTAACAAATTTTATTATTTCATTCATTTCTACCACTCCCTGCTAAAGATACACACTCTCTTACTCTTGTATCTAAAGCAATTCTAGCACATGCCAATATATTTATCAAGTATCACTTGCAAATATACATGTGTTTTTTCTTTGATAAATATTTATTTTATCTTCATAACTCTAGTTTACTCATATAAAAACCTCGCTTCTTATATCAAAGAAACGGGGTCCAAATGTTTTATGTCTACATTTATCTTACTTCACTTTAATAAACTAATTTAATTAATTCTTTACCATCTTAATTTTAAAACAATTACCAGCATCATCTACAAATTCATTAACCTCTGAATCTAAATCAGCAACTAAAGATGCTAAAAGTTCACTTTCTATCTCAGACTTATAATTGTCAATTATACTAGATTTTAAGTCTTCACTTGTAATAATCTCTAATTTTATTCTATCTGCTATATCTAACCCTATATTTTTTCTTATAACTTGACACTGTCTAATTAAATCTCTCAAAATGCCTTCATTTAATAACTCATTAGTTATCTTCACATCAAGAATCACATAATTAATTCCATCACTAGAAGTATTAAAACCTTCTTTAGAATGTACCCTTATATCAAGCATATCTTTATTTAAAACATACTTTTCTCCATTTATTTCTATTTCCTTACCATCAATATTCTCAATATCATCAATAGTATAAGACTTAAGTATCTCTGTAAAATCCTTAACATTATTACCAAATAATTTACCACACTCTTTAAAATTAGGTTTTACTTCATAATTCAAATACTCTTTAGTATCACTTAAATATACTACTTCTTTTACATTCAACTCTTCTTTTATAAGTTCTTCCATTTCGCTTATAATAGTTTCATTTTTCTTATCTAATATGATTTTACTTAAAGGTTGCCTTATCTTAATACTAGCATCTTCCCTAGCATTTCTTCCTAAACTTATAATATCTCTTACTAAATCCATTCTAGCTTCTATCTTCTCATTTATAAAACTCTCTTCACTTATAGGAAAATCACATAAATGTACACTCTCTTTTCCTGTTAAATTTCTATAAATATCTTCACTTATAAAAGGAACAATAGGTGCGATTAACTTAACTACTCCAAGTAACACATCATAAGTAACTTTATAAACTGCACGTTTAGAATCATCAAGCTCCCCTTTCCAAAATCTTCTTCTATTTCTTCTAATATACCAATTAGATAAATCTTCACTTACAAAAAGAGTAATAGGTTTAACTACCTTATTTAGGTCATATTCTTCATAAGCTTCTGTTACTTTACTAACAAGTTTATTATATTTAGACATAAGCCACTTATCAATATCTTCATAAAATTCACTACTTACATTAAAATCACTTACTTCCAAATGATCAGCATTAGCATACATTGCAAAGAAATTATAAGTATTTTTAAGAGTACTAAAGAATTTACTATTTACTTCCTTAACACCTTCTTCATCAAACTTTATAGGTGTCCAAACAGGACTAACATAAGGTAAATACCATCTAATAGCATCTGCACCATAAGTATTCATTAAAGAGAATGGTTCAATAGCATTTCCTTTAGATTTGTGCATCTTCTTACCAAACTTATCAAGAAGCAACTCATTAACGAGAACTCTCTTATATGGACTTACTCCCATAACAAAAGTAGAAATAACTAACAGACTATAAAACCATCCACGTGTTTGATCTATACCCTCTGCTATAAAATCAGCTGGAAATTGAGATGAAAACAATTCATTATTTTCAAAAGGATAATGATACTGTGCAAAAGGCATAGACCCTGAATCAAACCAACAATCTATAACATCACTTACTCTACTCATTGATTCACCACATAAAGGGCATTTTATATGAATATCATCTACATAAGGTCTATGTAAATCAATAGAATCATCTATATTTTCTATTGCCTTGCTTATTAGTTCTTCTTTAGACCCAATCATTTCATCATGCCCACATGAACATCTCCACAAAGGAAGCGGAGTGCCCCAATACCTACTTCTTGAAATTGCCCAATCATTCAAGTTTTCTAGCCAATTAGCAAACCTCTTTTCACCCACAAAAGATGGATACCATTTTACACTTTTATTTGCTTCTATAATCTTATCTTTAATATCTGTAACTTTCAAATAAAATGATGGTTTACTGTAATATAGAAGTGGTGTATCACATCTCCAACAATGAGGATAATTATGTACCATTTTTTGCTTCTTAAATAATTTATCATTTTCTTTCAAATACTTAATAACTTCTAAATCAGCATCAAATACTCTCATACCTTTCCAAAGCCCATCATTATAACATCCATCTTCTCCAACTGGATTTAAGTAAGGTAAATCATATTTTCTACCCACTTTAGCATCATCTTCACCAAAAGCAGGCGCTATATGAACAACTCCTGTTCCATCTTCCATAGTAACATAATCATCTACTGTAACAAAAAAAGCACGTTTTTCTACTTTTAAACTAGGAATTAATTGTTCATACTCAGTATACTCAAGATCCTTACCAGTATATCTTTCTATAACTTCATAATCTTCCCCTAACACATTATTAGCAAGCTTAGACGCCAAAATAAACTTATATCCTTGACTATTAACTAAAACATATTCTTCATTTGGATTAACACAAAGAGCAACATTAGAAATAAGAGTCCATGGAGTAGTTGTCCACACTAAAAAATAAACATCTTCATCTTTCTTTTTCATAGGAACAATTACTGTGTCAACTGAAACTTCTTTATACCCTTGAGCTACTTCATGAGAAGATAATCCAGTACCACATCTTGTACAAAAAGGCAAAATTTTATGTCCTTCATAAAATAATCCTTCATCAAAAAATTTCTTCAAAATCCACCATTCAGTTTCAATATAATTATTATCATAAGTTATATACCTATTCTCTAAATCTATAAACTGTCCCATCTCATTTGTAAGACGTTCAAAAGCACCTTCATTTTCCCAAACAGCTTTCCTACATTCTTCATTAAACTCTTTTATACCATAGTTTTCTATATCATTTTTATCCTTAAATCCTAGCTTTTTCTCAACTTGAACTTCTACTGGTAAACCATGCGTATCCCATCCAACTTTTCTAACCACACGTTTACCTTGCATAGTATGATACTTACATATAGTATCTTTAATAAATTTTGAAACCATATGATGTAAACCTGGCATCCCATTAGCAGTTGCAGGACCATCAAAGAAAACATAATTTTCTTTTCCTGCTCTATTTTCTATTGTCTTATTTAAAATATCCTGTTTCTTCCACTCTTCTAATATTTCTAATTCCCTATCATGAACTGATTTTTTAGGTAATTCCTTAAACATTTTCATTCCTCCTCAAAATAAAAAGGATAGCACAAGGAGTCTAAATAGACGGTGCCATCCTTAAATTAACTTATTTTAGTAACGCACATTACATGCGGGTTTAACTTATCCTTAAACCACATCCAGAGTGATTCACATACATCATAACTTATTAGTTTCTCACCAATCACTAACTCTCTTAAAAGTATTTTAATATATGCCGTCTCTTTCATTTGTTTTAACAACAAAAGTATAACAAACATTAACTATTTTGTAAATACTATTTTATCCTAATCTTAGAAGGTCTTTTCTGAATTTCTAAGATTTTTCTACCTTCATAATTTAATTGACTATCTAAATTATTAATAAAATCCATATAATTATCTATAGTATAATCCACATTAAAAGAGTAATCTTTAGTATTCTCATAATAATGTATATTTCTATAAGAAAGTACGAAACCATCAAAATAATCTTTCGCTTCTAATAAAGGAATCCATCCTCTACTAAGAATTTTAGAAGCAGTTTCTAACCTATTAGAATTTAATGTCATAAAAATACCTGGTCTTGAATTATTTAAGCCTACAACTCCTATTCTATCTAATGAATTACATCTCAAAGTAAAGAACTGACGATATGATAAATCTACTAAATATGAAACATTTTTAATAGTTACTATACATGCATAATGATAATCATATCCTTCATGTAAACTATCATCATTACAAAATCCTGGAGTTATCAAAAACAATTTACAAAGAATACCATACTTATAACAAACATCTAAAAATATTTGAGAAATATTCTTACATTCATTTTCTAAGGTATCTGATTCCAAATTTATAGGATTTAAAAAGAATGATCCCTTCTCTACAAATCTAACACGAGCTTCACATACTAAGGAATCTAATATCTCATGAGGTTCTGCTGATATAAAATCTGGTTTTAATGAATATACTAAATTTGGTTTAGAATTAACAATAAAATAATTGGGAACTTTATTCTCAACATAAAAAATATAATCTAATAATTTATAATATAATTCATCCATAAAATCATACTTTTTATCATAAAAATACTTAGCTTCATCTTTAAGCATATTATAAACTCTATTTAACTCTTGATTAATAAAATTATAATCTTTCGAATTAATTATTTTCTTCAAACTTTCATTTATATAACCATCAGTTTTATTATATCTTAACTTTAAAAACATAATTTCCCCCTAGAATTGAAGATATACCCAAATTTAACTTAACAACAAACTAATAAATTTATCCTGTCATTTACTCCATATAAAATCGTTTATAAAAATATATTGTTTTTCCTTTATATGTTCTGATATCTTCGAAACTATCAAAACTCTCTAGTATAGCACTAAATATTTGTTGATCACTGTTCATTTTAGGATTGCCCCAAAAAGAAAAATCTATGGAATCAAATTGCCATGTGTTGGGAAATATTTGTTTTGTACTGTCTTAAAACTTGTTGTTTTCAACAAATGACACATCATAAATATTGTTATTATTTTTGATGATATTTTTATGTATTCAAAAAGTATATACTCCTTTGCCCACTGATAAGTAGTGGATTACTATAATGGAATTATAGTTTTAAAAAGTGAAAATCCTTTAGATATGTAATTTCTTTTAGATTTTAGATTTTTTATTTATCAAATTTATTATTATCAATAATTAAATTTGTACAATTATCAAATATATTGTCTTTGCAATTAATAAATGTATTAGATATAATTTGTACGTTATTCCAACTTATTCCATGAATAGCAGCATATATTGCATTTTTTATAATACAATTTTTAATAATTATATTCTGATGAAATTTGGGATCTTTTCCATGCACTCCAATTGCTGTATATATTTGTTGAAACTCATCCTCCTTTCCTTTATCAAAAAGACAGTTATCAATTAATATGTTTTGATTTGTAGTTCCATCATATATTACTGATTCTTTATCTAAAAACCAAGGGAAAGCATTTCGAGTACACATATCAATTTGAATCATTTCAACCATTTGTCTTCCCTCTTTTTGTTTTTTTATACCAATAAAAGCACTATTCCTGATTGTTACATTTTTACAAGCACAAATTTCAAAATAATGTCATTATCAGCTTTTGTTGCAAAAATATTTTCAAATAAAATATTTTCTCCGTGAATAAGACTAGCCACATGTCCACCTATTATATTCAGATTTTTAATAGTAATATTACCATTTCCATTATATTTAGTGTGCTTATCATCTTCTCTAAAATTATACATTAAATGATGACTTATACATTTAATAGTTGCACCTTTAAAATCAATATTAGCATTTTTTGGAATATAAAGAGTATTACATAAATATGTTCTATTATCAAAAACAAGAATATATCCATTTTTTGCACAAAATTCTATTGCTTTTTGAATTTCTTTAGTGTCATCGCTTAGTCCATCACCAACTACTTGAAAATCTTTAATATTTCTAATCATATAATACCTCACTTCAATATTTTGATAACTAAAATACTTTTTATCTAAATTTAAAAGATTATAATAATTTCCTTTAAAATAAAGCAAATCTTTAACTTTTATATTCTGTATCAATTGTTTTATACAAGTCTTATAGCATAAATATCAGTTATTTTTTGATAAAAATTTCTCACTAATTATGATTTTTCTAATCTCTTCAAGTAATTCATCAAAGTAATTTTCATTCAAGTACAATCAATTTTAAGTCTTTCTTTATCTAAGACATATCCTTTAATAAAATATTTTTTAACATATTAACTGCCCACAATCTAAATTTCATTACCCTTTTACTATTAACTTTAAAGCCAATTGTAGTGTTATCATCTAGGTTATAGTATTCAGCAGTATGTAAGAAATTCTTAAATACTGAGTTTCTGTCTAGTTCGTTTTTTTAAATATTATTAAAGTGCATTGTAACATACTTACATCAAAAAGTTAAAATTTATCTATAATAGTATATGGAACGCACCACGAAACAATAAAGACTTTATAAAATATTGCTATTTTCTTTCTTTTTATATATTTTTGGTATATGCTTTATTCTCTTACCGAAACTTAAAAAGACCTTAGTAGCCTATTCAAATTTTTGCATTTGCTTCATAAGCTGATTAACTTGCTTCTGATTTGGTGTTCTACCCATACCCCTCATCAAAGTTTTAATCATTTCTTCATTTATTGGTGGATTCTTCTTTAACTCTTTTTGCATAAGCTTTCTAGCTCCAAAAAAACCTATCAAGAGCCCTACAATAAGGCCTCC
Organism: uncultured Bacillota bacterium; assembly: GCA_947650795.1. Lineage (GTDB taxonomy): Bacteria > Bacillota_I > Bacilli_A > RF39 > UBA660 > MGBC139354. Next base: position 7,986 of record CANSWR010000019.1, read on the forward strand.
CACCACATATAATATATCTATTAATATCTCCATCGATTTCTTCCTCCTATATCAATTATATAAAATTATTTACAAAATAACAACAAAATTAAATCTCTCATAATAATAATTTAAGAACACCATTTCTAAAACTATCATATTATCAATTAAATACTTCTAGCTTTGAACACTATTTAATGAAACATCTTTTAAAAAGAAATAATCCATATTAATAAAATCACATACAAACAAATTAGGAATACCTTCTAAAACTCTAAAAAATTTAGGATACATAGTATTACTTTTAATTTTTATATGAGAGTTGTTAAGAAGTAACTTAGTACTTTCATTATTAAGAAAATCATTTATCATATGTGTACTAGAAAAAGAAGTATAAGTCAAGTCTTCAATATAAGTATCTCTTATAATTTTGCTTATATTCTTCTTAGGAATAATCCTACATATCTTATCAAACATTTTAAATCCTAAAACAACATCATCATTATTTAACAAATAAATAGATTCAAGTAACTTATATAAATTTTCTGGTTTACTTTTAGTAATGTCATAAATCTCTTTCTTAATTAAAAAAATATAATAAACTCTCATAATCTTCACCTATTATAAAGTATATTATATTTTAAACGCGATTTTTGTCGAATTAAGAAGGTGTAGCAGTATATTTTGGAGATAAATTTATATCTATTGTCTCACCCTTCACTACAGTTCTATCTCCTAACATTGTTCCATTAGCATATCCATATCCTGTATAATTAAAATACACACCTAACAACTTAGAATAAACACTTAAATCATTTCTTGACCAACCCTCAATATTAGCATATTTAATATCACTCCCATTAGTCAAAAGAAACAATTTATCATTAGCATTCATAATAACACCAGAATTCGGATACTGTTTAATAATCTTATCTCCATTACCTATGATGATTGGAATAATATCTTTTCCATTTAATTCAATTTTTACACTTTCTAAATTTTTATTAATATATGATTTAGCTTCTATAGAACTGCTAGTCTCTCCGTGTCCTTCATCTACTATTCCTAAATACGTACTAACATCTTCTATAAGAGTCTTAGAAGCTTCTGAAATAAGATTAGAATTAGAAATTTTACTTACTGCAACATATACAATTATTTGTGGGTCTTCATAAGGAAACAATCCTGCAAAACTTCTTATATAATTGATACTACCAGTTAAATATCCTCCATTAGGAGATGCAATTTGAGCAGTACCAGTTTTACCAATAGTAGTTAAAAAATCTGTTTTATATGAAGTTCCTGTGGCAGTTTTCTCATCAGAGTTAATAACACCCCACATAAGTTCTTTCATTTTATCAACGGTCTCTTTACTTGCAACCTTTCCTACTTCTTTTCTTTTATTTTCTTCTACTACTTCTCCAGTAGCTGGATCTACAACTTTAGAAACTATATATGGTCTTAATATTGTCCCATCATTTGCTAAAGAAGTTAAAGCCTGAACCATTTGAACAGCAGTAACGCTCATACCTTGACCAAAAGATGCATTAGCAACCTCTACATCATATTTAAAATTAATCGCACCACTCATTTCATTTGGAAGCCCAATCTTAGTCTTTTTACCATATCCAAGTTTAGAATAAAAATCTTTTAAAGCTTGTCCACCCAATCTTTGTGAAAGAAGTGTAGCAGCAACATTAGAACTACCATAAAATCCTTGATTAAAAGTAATATTTCCCCATCCATAATTATTCCAATCTTTAATCTCAGCATCATCAACTTTAATAGTACCAGACTGATAAACCTCATCTCCATTATAAAGCCCGTTTTCTATAGCTGCCATAAAAGAAAATATTTTCATAGTAGAACCTGGTTCATAAGCATAAGAAATAAAAGGATCATAATAATTAGTAATATTCTTTATATTAGGATCAAAACTAGGACTTGAAGCAACACCTAAAATTTCCCCAGTTTTAGCATTAACAACACTTACAGTAGCCCATTCCAAACTACTAGCAGACTCTAATTTAGTAATAGCTTGTTCTGCAAACATTTGAATATTAGTATCTATTGTCAAATGAACATCTTTACCATTTTGAGCATCTACTACATTTTCTGGAGTCCTAGCCATTTTATATCCATAAATATCACTTTCATACTCTCTATAACCATTAACACCTGTTAACTCTTTATTAAACTGAAGTTCTAGTCCCATTTCTCCAACTATCTCTCCATTATCATCTTTTTTGGCATACCCTAAAGTATAAGAGAAAAAATCTCTATTAGGGTAATATCTCTTAACACTTTTAATAAAATCTATTCCAGGAAGTTCTAAAGCTTCAATACTCTCTTTCTGTAGCTCAGTAAGTCCTTTACCACCTGGCCCTAATTCAACTTGATAAACATCTTCTATATTTAATAAACTTAATATTTCTTCCTTAGTCATATTAATAAGTGGACTTAAAGCCTCTGCTGTTCTATCCTTATCAATAACATGATGAGGATTATCCATATCAGTAGTATTTCTATCTGAAAGAATTGCTATTACAGTATAACTATTAACATTTACTGCCATAACATTCCCTAACTTATCATAAATAGTTCCTCTCTCAGCCACTATAGTATCTTTCTGAGTATTCCTTTTCTGTGCAAACATAGCTAAATCTATTCCATCAACTTTAGGACTCAAAACAACATAAGATAGCTTTCCAATTATAAGAACAAATAAAAAAACAACAACTAGCACAAATAATTTACTAATTTTTACTGTTCTTGTTTTCTTCACTTAAACACCTCTTATTCTGTAACAACTCTTATATTACTATTATTATACTCTAGTCCATAAGTGCTTGCAATAGCTTCAACATTATCTAAAGAAGCAAGTTCATTTATTTTCATCTCTAAACTTTCATTTTTACTTTCTTGCCTAGAAATTTCTTTCTTTAAATCTTCTACTTCAAAATTAGTCTTAGATAACAAAGCCATAGAAAAAGATGGACCAAATATATTACCTATAACTAATAAAGTTATTAAAGTTATTAAAATCTTTTCTCCCTTAACACGTTTTGTTTTACTTTTAGACATAACTCTTCTCTCCTTTTATAATTTTTCTATTACTCTAAGTTTCGCGCTCCTACTTCTTTTATTTTCACTTATTTCTTCTTCTGTAGGTATCACAGGTTTCTTAGTAATTATCTTCCCTTTAGCTTTTAAATTATCTGGCACTATAGGTAACTTCTTAGCAAGTTCCGAATCACTAGACAATTCCTTAAATATTTCTTTAATAATCCTATCTTCTAAAGAATGAAAAGTAATAACACATATTCTACCTCCAGGTTTCAATAAATCAAAAGCTGACTTAATTGATTCTTCAAGTATTTTAAGCTCATTATTTACTTCTATCCTTATTGCTTGAAAAACTTTTCTACATGGATTACTCTTATTTCTATAACTTTCTGGAACATTAGACTTTATTACTTCTGCAAGTTCTAATGTTGTATTAATTGGCCTACTTCTAAGAATACCTTTAGCTATAGCTTTAGCATTAACTTCTTCTCCATAAACATAAAATATTTCTATTAATTTTTCCAATGGATATTCATTAACTACTTGATAAGCACTTAAACTCTGTCTATTATCCATTCTCATATCCAAAGGTGCATCTTGATGAAAAGAAAATCCTCTTGATGCTTCATCTAGTTGAGGACTACTTACTCCTAAGTCAAATAGTACTCCATCTACTTTAATTTTTATGAAATCTCTCATATTTTTAAAATTAGTATGAAAGATTTCAAAATTATTACTTATAGCGCTTAACTTTTCTTTGCTATAATTTACTGCATTCTCATCTTGATCAAAGGCGAATAGGAACCCCTCAGTTTCTAATCTCTTCAAAATTTCCCCTGAATGACCAGCATATCCTAAAGTTGCATCTATATATGTTCCCTCTGGTTTAACATTTAAGTAATGAATACTACTATCTAATAAAACACTTTTATGCATTAAAATCCCCCGTTTCAAATAAATTTTCTGCTAATTCACTAAAACTTTCTTCATTATTAGATAGAAATTCATTGAATTTTTCTTCATCCCATATTTCCAAACGATCATTAACACCTATTATGACACAATCTTTATTTAAGCCTGCGTAAGAAACAAGAGGTGAAGTAATATTAATTCGACCTTGTTTGTCAAATTCACTAGTGGTAGCCCCGCTCAAGAAAAATCTATTAAAATTTCTAGCATCTTGTTTTGTGAAAGGTAAAGTACTTAATTTATTAGAAAGTTTTTCCCATTCTTGTTTTGAATATAGAAATAGACATTTATCTAATCCTCTTGTAACAACAAGCTCACTTCCTAATTCATTTCTAAATTTAGAAGGAATTATAATTCTACCTTTTTCATCAATTGTATGATGAAATTCTCCCATTAACATATTTAAGCCCCCACTTTCTTCCACTAACTTCCACCATCTACCACTATTCTACTCTAGTTAATATTTTTTGTAAAGAGCTGTTTTTTAAAATTTTACACACAATATACAATTTTACAAAAAAAAACTCGTTTCTATAGAAAAACGAAGTTTATTTCAATTTTTAGAATTTTACAATTAATTCTTTACTAATTTATTATCAGATGATTTTACTCTTTTAGCATATTTATCTATTAATTTAGATAATTCATATCCTTTAACAGCAGCATACTCAAGTCGTGCATATAAAGCATCAATATTTTTAACAAACGAGGCATGCACTATCTCATTTCTTACCCTTGTCCATCTATCTAAATCGTCAAGAAACGCATTTAATTCTTCCATATCTATTTTATCATGAAGTCTTTTAGAACACTCTGTATTAATTGCATTTAAAACTCTTATAATAAATATTTTATCACTTATGTTAATAGTATTTTTCTTTTTTATATTTATTTCTTTAATTTTATTATATTTTTTCCTATACTTTTTAATAAACTTTATATACTTTGGTTTATCTAACTCAAATACAACATCTTTTAAAAGAAATGTATATTGATTATTCTCATCTAATATATCAAAACTTTTTAAAAAAGAATTTAACCTATCTTCTATATTTGGATAAGTAAGAAGAATTAATTTTTCATATTCTTTATTATTATATGCAAATTTTATTTCTTCTTTTAACTTTTTATAAGTCTCATATTTTTGATAATTATTTTTTACATCATCAATTTCAATTTTCATTTCTATTCCCTCGTTTATGTAATATCATTTTAATATCATCATCACTTATAGAAGGACACTCAAGAACAAGTCTTAAAATATCTTCTTTGGACAAATCTCTATTAGCAAAATGTTTTTTAATACCTTTCAAATACTCTATATCATAATTACATCTTACTAAAAAAGAATTTTCATTTATTCTAAACTTTGGTAAAGGTTTACCACTTTTATATGATTCTTCTTTAATTCTCTCTATACCAAGTCCCCATAAAGTCGCAAGCCCACATTTATTAAAAGTATTAGCTATTCGAGGATTATGTGGGATAGTTGGATGAGGATTAAAAATATTTTCATTTGTTATTTCACCATTATGTAAAGAAGGATTATATACAGTAACTTTATTTTTATAAACACTAATCTGAATAGGTTCTAAAGCATCGTAAGCTTTGTGCATTAAAGCATTCATGATTATTTCTCTCATTACATTCTTAGAAACCAAATTATCTGAATCTTTTAAATACTTTTTATATAGAATTTTTAAAGTTTCTTCTAACTGAATGATAATAGAACCACTTATTTTATCACATCTTAAAATAGTACCTATATCTGAAACTTCACATATCTTAACAAAAGAATTATATACCCAATCTTCTGGATCTTTTCCAAAAAGTAGTAAAGCTGCAAAGGACAATTCTTTACCATTATATAGTCTTAAATTTTTAAGCAAAGTCTCATTATCTACATCTACCTGTCTTTGATTTAATGTTTTATTTTGTATTGCTTTATCTTTAAAATAATCTATTACATTAGAATCTAAATCATTAATAGAACTGTGATGCCCTGATAATTTTTCCCATCTAATTCCTAGTTTTTTTAAAATTAGTCTATCAAGTTCTGCTCCCATTGCTTCATAAGTATTACTACCACTTCTTAAATAATATCTTATTTATTTAAAACTCATAGTCCATCATAAAATTTATTTTTCTTCTAAATAACTTGCTCTTAATTGACCACACGCACCTTTTATATTTTTGCCCATTTCATGCCTAATTCCAACTTGTATATTATTTTTATACAAAACATCATAAAATTTATCTTGTTTTTTCTTAGATGTACGACTAAATTCAGTATGACTTGTACTGTTATAAGGTATCAAATTAACATACATAAGTTTTCCTTTTAATAATTTAGAAAGTTTCATCGCGCATTCTTCACTATCATTTATTTCATCTAACAAAATATATTCAATTGTAACTCGCCTATTAGTTTTTGCTATATAATAATCTAACACGTCCATTAATTCTCTTAAAGGATAAGCCTTATTAATTGCCATAATCTTATTTCTCAAATCATCAGAAGGAGCATGCAAGCTAATAGCAAGATTTACTTGACCATCTAAATCTGCAAATTCTTTTATTTTAGGAACTATACCACAAGTTGAAACAGTTATTTTTCTACTACCTAAATCAAATCCTTTAGGACAAGTTAATATATTTAAAGCTTTAACTAAATTATCAAAATTATCAAATGGTTCACCTATACCCATAATTACTACATTCTGTATTCTAACATTTTCTAATTTCTGGATACTAATAACTTGAAGCACAATCTCACTTACACTTAAATTTCTTATTTTTTTTAACCTTCCACTTTCGCAAAAAGCACAACCCATATTACATCCTATTTGAGTACTTATACAAATACTTGTAGCATAATCATGCCTCATTAAAACACATTCTACAGACCCATTTTCAACTTCTAATAAATATTTATCAGTATCATCACTTCTTAATACATTTATTACTTTTAAATCATTAATAACATAATTATTAATTAAATACTCTTTCAAACTCTTACTTATATTATTTATTTCATTAAAACTATTTACTTTTTTCTTATAAATACCTTCAAAAACCTGCGTAGCATTAAACTTCTTAAATCCATTACTAACCAAAATATCTTCTAATTCTTTTAAAGTTAGATTAAAAATACTATTCATTATTAAGCACTGCCTTAATTCTACGTACACCAGTACTAGAACTTTCCTCTTTAATTATTTTAAAAACTCCAAGTTCACGAGTATTACTTACATGTGGTCCACCACATAATTCTTTAGAAACATTTCCTATACTATAAACAGTAACTATATCTGGATATTTTTCTATAAACATACATTCAGCACCACTCTTAAGTGCCTCTTCTTTAGGCATTTCCTCTACAGAAACATCTAATCCTTCATTAATCCATTTATTTACAAGATCCTCAGTCTGCTTTTTCTCATCCTCACTTAACTTGTGATCGCATGAAAAATCAAATCTCATTCTCTCACTAGTTATATTACTTCCTTTCTGATGAACATCTTTATTAACAACTTGTTTAAGTGCAGCATTAAGTAAATGAGTTGCTGTATGATACTTTATCTCAGTCTCACTATCTCCTGCTAAGCCACCTTTAAACTTACCAACAGATGCACTTCTGGATAATTCTTGATGCTCTTTAAATCTCTTTAAGAAACCTTCTTCATCTACACTTATTCCTTGTTCATTTGCTAATTCAATAGTTAATTCAATAGGAAAACCATAAGTATCATATAGATGAAAAGCACTTTCTCCATCAATTCTATCATTGTTATTTATAACTTTCTCAAATTCACGTAATCCTTTAACTAAAGTCTTACTAAATTTACTCTTTTCATCTCTTAAAACATCTAAAATAACCATTTCATTCTCATCTAATTCTTTATAATATATTTTATATTTATCAATTATTATTTTAGCAATTTGTTGTTCCCAATCACTAAACTCATCAATACCTAGAGCTTTAGCATGCCTAATCGCACGTCTAATTAATCTCCTTAAAATATATCCTTGATCAGTATTACTTGGTTTTATGCTAGAATAATCCCCCGAAATAAACACAGCTGTTCTTAAATGATCTGCAATAATCCTCATACTTTTTTCATTACCCTCATAAGATAAACCACTTATTTTAGAAATTAAATCTATTACATCACTCCATATACTAGACTTATAATTGTCATTTACTCCTTCAAGAACTGCTGTTGTTCTCTCTACTCCCATTCCAGTATCTACATTTTGTTTAGGTAGTGGTGTTACATTACCATCTTTATCCTTATAAAATTCCATAAAAACATTATTCCAAATTTCAACCCATCTATCATCTTCTGGATCAAATTTCTCTGGTACATCATCTCCACCTTTAAAATAAAATATCTCTGTATCCGGCCCACATGGTCCACATTCACCAGCTATCCAAAAATTATCTTCTACTGTTTTAACAATTTTTTCATCACTAAAACCAAGACTTTTCCATTTATTATAACTTGTTTCATCAAAAGGAATATTACCTTCTCCCTCATAAACAGTAACAGCAAGTTTATTAGAAGGTATATTTAAAACTTTAGTTAAAAATTCAAAACTCCATTCTATAGACTCATTCTTAAAATAATCTCCTAAACTCCAATTTCCTAACATTTCAAAAAACGTATGATGTGTTGTATCTCCTACACTCTCTAAATCATTAGTTCTTATACACTTTTGATAATCTACCAACCTTGACCCATAAGGATGAACTTGTCCCACCAAATAAGGTATAAGTGGTTGCATACCAGCAGTATTAAATAACACTGATGGATCATTTTCTGGCACTACTGGTGCACTAGGTATTTGCTTGTGTCCTTTACTCACAAAAAACTCTATATATTTATCTTTTAAATTCATAATCTTCCTCATTTCTAATTAACAATCTTTTCTGCAATATTATAAACACTAGACCTTAATTCTTCAAGTCCTTTATCATTAGATATTTCCAAATCAAACTTATCATAACTATCAAGTGAAATTTCAGTAATATGTTGCATTTGTTTACTTGATAAATTATTCTCATAATTAGGTCTAACTACATTTATAGCAATCACATCTTTAAAATTATCTTTTATTAATTCTATTTCTTTAATAATTCTTGTATCACTAATTATAATAATATCATAAAAATAACTATAAACTTTAATATCTTGTATCATTCTCTTAATAAAAAACTCATCATCTATTTTTTCTCTAATAATAGATGTTCCTAATATTTGTAAAAACTCTCGAGGTTTAGTCTCATCTTTACCATCCCAACCTGTAATATTTTTTGCATAGTCTTTAATAGATGTTGAGAATTGAAGAACAATAGTTTTTAGACCTTTATTCTTAAAATATTCATTAAAGTAACTAGCAGAAGTATCTTTTCCCGCCCGTGCTTTTCCACTTATTAATATTATCTTTATTTGCTTTTTATTTATCTCCATATTAACACTCCTAAATTAAAAAAACACATCTGCTCACCCAAAAGGAACGTGAGTAGACGTGGTACCATCCTTAAATATTACTTAATTTATATAACGGTCTTAAACCGGGATTTATTAATCCACTAAAAGAATAGCTTCAAATACTTATAACTAATTTTATTTCCACCAAACATAAAACTCTCTATCTAGTTAACCGTACTTTACTTATTTCTTTTTTAACGCTTTTTTCTTTACTATATCCAAAGAAATCAAATTTTTCATCTAAGAATACATATATTATCTTTACTATTGCCACCAAAGGAGTCGCAATAATCATACCCATTATACCAAAGAAATGTTCAAATATCAATAAAGATATAACAATTGTAACAGGATGTAAATCCATAGTTTTGCCAATTATATAAGGATGTAAGAAATTTCCTTCGATTCCTTGAACTAATACTATAAATACTAAAGTCAATATTCCAATAAGAGGTGACTGACTAAATGCGATTATAACTGCTGGTACTCCACCAATATAAGGTCCAACATAAGGAATTATATTAGTAACCGCACAGAAAAATGCAAACAACACAGCAGCATCTAACCCAATAATTTCAAAACCTATTACAGATATAACAAATAACATTAAAGAAACTAACAATGTACCATTAACAAATTTAGATAAAACATCACTTATACTAGTTAGTAAATGTTCAGCATCTGCTCTAAATTTCTTAGGAACTATACTAGTAAAATGCTCTCCTAAAGTATTAAAATTAAATAACAAATAAAATCCTATTACCATACCAATCAAAAATTTACCTAATCCACTTAGTAATCCTTGAACAATATTTAAAACTTTAGTAGGCAAATCAGTAGCAAGCCCTTTAGCAAATTCTTCTATGTAATGTATAAACTCTACTTTAGTTTCACTCATATCTATATTAGTAGTATTTGAAAGTTTTAGAAACACTTTATCAATGACTTCTCTAGCATCCTTTAATAAATCTGGTATCATTTTTACCATTTCATTAATTTGTTCAATTAGTGTTGGAATAACAGCTAAACAAAACAAATAAATAATAATTAAAAGTAATAAAAATACTAAAACCACTCCTAAACTTCGCTTAACACCTTTTTCTTGAAGTTTATTTACTAAAGGATTAAGTAGCCATGCTATTATAAAACCTATAAAAAACGGACTAATAACTTTCAAAATAGTAAGTACCACAGGAAGTACATTCCATGATTTTAGAATAAATGTTATTCCACCAATCAAAAGCATTATCAGAATAAAGTAAAATAAATTTAAAACTCTACTACCAGTTCTAATCGCACCATTTAATTCTTCAACATTAATTTTCTCTTTTCTCACTGTCATCACTCTTCTTTTCTAATTACATTCTATCAAATTATATGGTAAAAGTTAACATATGTTGTAAATAGTTTTACATATTTTTACCAAAATTATTAAATTCTACTAAAAAAGGGCGAACTACTTAGTTGCTCTTCATTTGATTTGACATTTGATTAAGTGTCTTGCTGACTTCTTTTTTGCCCTTATTCATTGCTTTCTTTATATCTTTTGAATGCTTAGATACCATCATTCCAGCACCTATACCAGCACCAAACATAAGGATATTATTTAACATTTTCATATACTTTCACTCCTTTATAGTCTTATTATTAACTAAAGAAAGCAAAATTATACATTTTATTAATAACCACCATCTATATTTATAATTTCGCCATTTATATAACTAGATTCATCATTCGCAAGAAAATATATAGTTTTTGCTATTTCACTAGGACTAGCAAATCTTTCTAAATAAATTTTAGATGTTTCATCTTCAATATAATCTTGTGGTAAATCTTTATTTATATCAGTCTGAGCCCAACCAATAGCTATTGCATTTACTCTAATATTAGGTTTAAGTTGAAATGCTAAATCTCTTGTAAGACTTTGTAATCCTACTTTTGAAATATTATAATCTAAACATTCTGGAGAAATTGTCTTTGTTCCATTAGTTGAAGAAACATTTACTATAGTACTTCCTTTTTCCATATATTTAATTACTTCCCTTGAAACTATAAAAGCACCTATTACATTAACCTCAAGTGTTCTTTTAAACTCATCTATTTTTATATTATCAAAATCTCTATCAAACACAACTCCAGCATTATTTACTAGTACATCTATTTTGCCAAATTCATCATCAATTTTTTGAACCATATTTGCTACTTCTTGTTCATTTGATACATCAGCTTTAATTACTAATGCTTTTACCCCATAATTATTTTGACAATACTCTTTTAAATCATTAGCATCCTTTAAATTATCAAATATCCTAAAATCGGGATTTGCCTCTTCTTCACTATTAATATAATTAATTACAACATTGTATCCTTTACTAGCAAACTCTAATATAGTTGCTTTACCAATCCCTCTTGAACTACCAGTTACTAATACTACTTTATCTTTTATCATAAATACCTCCATTTTCTAAATATCAAAATTATAAAACTTCTTAAATTTTTAAAGTTTTATAAAAAGAAACTTTTTAAACAAGTAAGTCTATTCTCACTATAATCTTGCATAATTGCATAATTAATACTTTCTAAACTTCCTATAATCATTAAACCTTTTTTAGCCCTTGTAACAGCAGTATAAATAAGTTTATTATAAAGCATTCTTTTCATGTTACTAGGAGCTACTATCAAAACATGATCATATTCACTACCCTGACTTTTATGTACACTTATAGCATAGGCATGTGTGAATTCATCAAATTTACCTTTTTGATATAAAACTACATTTCCATTATAATCTATTTCTAAAGTATAATCTAAAATTCTTTTAATATAGCCAACATCTCCATTAGAAATATTATTATCCACATCATTTACAAGTTGAATAACTTTATCTCCTACTCTATAAACTACATCTCTAATAACCATTTCAGCTTTTTGATGATTAGCAGGATTAAAAATACTTTGCATGACTGAATTTATACTATCTATACCATTTTCTCCTTTATACATAGGAATTAACACTTGAAAATCTTCAATATGAAGTTCTTTATTAAGAGCAGCATTACATATTTCTATGACATAAGACTTAATTAACATATCAGAAGATTCTATAAATTTAAAATCTTCATAACCTATTGGAACACTTTCTAAAACTTTTCTGTTTTTTATATCTTGAGCAAAAGGTATAATGTAAGACTCTTTACTAGTTCTATAAATTGTATCTAAATACTTATTTTTTATCCCATCTACACTAAGTAAATCTCCCAAAATATTACCAGGCGCAATACTAGGAAGCTGATTAGCATCTCCTACTAAAACTAATTTAACATTATATGGTAGCCCATCTATCAAACTATTAAAAAGAAATATATCTACCATACTAAATTCATCTATTATTACTAACTTAGTATCAACAGGATTATATTTATTAACACTAAACTCTTTAGTTTCTTTATTCCATTTAAGAAATTTATGAATAGTACTTGCTTTTCTATTAACACTCTCCATTATTCTCTTAGCTGCTCTACCAGTAGGTGCAAGTAAAGTAATATCACTACTTTTTAAATTACATACAATTTTAGAATAAATAGATACTATTGCTTTAAGAATAGTGGTTTTTCCAGTACCAGGTCCACCAGTTATAATAAACAAATTATTAAGCAAACTTCCTAAAATTGCTTCTTTTTGACATTCATTAAAGATAATATCATTATCTTCCTCATACTTAGTTATTTCTTTTATAATTTTATCTTCCTTAAACTCATTTTTAATATTAGATAAATGATTAATAGCACTAGCAATATTACTTTCAGTTTCATAAAATTCTGAAAGTGTTAAAAGATTATCTAATTCTATGATTGTGTCTTTCTCTATTTCTTCATCAATAATACTTAAAAACACACTTGACTCTAAAGTATCTGAAAAATATTTATTAATCTCTAAATATAAACTTTCTCTGTCAACTAAAGTATTTCCACTTTGATAACATAAGCTTTTAATATTAAACTTTATTAATGCCTTAACCCTAACACTTTCAAATTCATCATGAAAAGTTAAAAACACTTTATCTAATTTAAGAAAACTTATATCTCCTTCTAACAAATATATATTATTCTCTATTATATCAAAACTTCTATTCTTATACTTATTTACTATTTTTAAACATTCTTCTGTTGTGAATCCCATTTTATTAAATTCTATAATCAATTCTTGATCTTTATCATATTCTATCATTTTTTTAGTTAATTCTTTAGCTTTTTTTTCATTCATACCTTTAATTTTAGATAGTATTGGATTTCCACTTTTTATTTCATTTATAGTATCTTTGCCAAAAGTCTCAACTATCAGCTTAGCTATTTTAGGCCCTATCCCTTTAAAAATATCACTAGATAAATAACTTATAATACTATCTTCATCACTAGGCAACACACTTTCATAACTTATTACATTAAATTGAACTCCAAATCTTGCATGATTAACAATATTTCCCTTAAAGACATATGTTAATTCATTATTTATTGACATAAAGTTACCCGTAAAAGTAATAGTTTTATTAATATAACTATGTTCTTCTCCATCACTTGATTCTTTAACCTTAAAAAGCCCAACCTTATAGCCAGTTGAACTTTCAAAAAGCATTCTTACTACATTTCCTTTTATATAACTACTATCTTTCATAAATATAATATATCATATCCTCATAATTATACCAATACTTTTTCACTTAAACTAACTATATTTTCTAAAACTTCTAAAATATTATCAAAAGAAATTTTAATTGTACTGTCAAATTTTTCCCATTTTTTTCTCAAACTATCATCACAAATAATTTTATTTATTTTATTATATAAGGATTTATCTAAAAAACTTGAAAGAATGTCACTATCAATCTCATTTCTTCTAAAAGTAAAATACATATAAATGTCATATAAATCTAACATTTCTACGTTTTCATGAATATTATTTATTTTATTAGCAAGTTCTACTTCTAAACTATATATCCAACTACTAAGTCTATATGGTATTTTTTTCGAATTTAATAAAGAAAAACTTACTCTAAAAGGTAATTTAATATCATTTACAATTCCTTCAACAAAAATATAATCATTTTTTATCATCAATATGTTAAAGTATAATTTGCTTTTAAAAGGTAATTTACATAAACAATTTAAAAACTTCAAAACTTTTTCTTCTTCCATTTCTAACTTGTAACCAAAACCATATTTTAAAACATTTGCTCTTTCCACAAACTTTTCTATCATGTAATTTTCTATCATGCTGCTACCCTCCTACTTACTCTATACGATGGAAATAATAAGAAACTCTTTTTATTTTTTTATAAAGAAAAAGTTTACAATATTATGTAAACAAAAAATATAATTATTATTTCAATAAAAAGTTAGAGAAAATCTGAGACGAACGACTCCACTATTGCCGACGCTCGTGCCACCCAAGAAGCCAGGAGCACCAGAACCCCGCACATCGAACACGCCCGTTCCTGTGCCGCTCCAAATACACGGACTCACTTTATTAAATCAAATAATATTATCCAATATATTTAACAACATCAAATATTTACTAAAATTTATAAAAATTTCTTAAAAATACTAAATTTATAAAATATAAATAAATTAATATTTAGCCTTAAGACTTTGAATAATATTTGTTTCTCTTAAACTTTTTCTACCATAATATTTATTATGAAAAAACTTTATCAAAGAGAAATTTTGGACGAACAACTCCATTAGTGCTATGGACATGCGCGCTGTCCAAGTAGCCAAGATTAGAACCGTTCACATAGATTATGCTCGCTCCACTATTCCAAAATACATACGGACTCATTAATGAATTCATAATATTATTCAATTTAAGTCAAAAACTTATTAATTAACAATTCTTTAAGTAAAATTACTATTAATTATCTAGTTAAAAAACCTTGAATAATATTTGTATCTCTTGAATTTTTCTACTATAACATATATTATTAAAACATATTAATAAAAGAGAAATTACCAAAACGAACGACTCCACCAGCAGATTTGACATAAGTCCAATCCATAAGGCCAGGATAGCCAGAACTTATCATAAACATGCTCGCATCGCTAGATTTATTTCCAGAACGACACGGACTCATTTTATTAAATTAAATAATATTATCCAATATAATTAATAACATAAAATATTTACCAAAATTCATAAAAATTTCTTAAATATACTAATTTTATAAAATATAAATAAATTAATATTTAGCCTTAAGACTTTGAATAATATTTATTTCTCTTAAATTTCTTCTACTATAATATTTATTATGAAAAAATTATTTTTTTAGAGAAATTCTAGACGAACGACTCCACTAGCATTCAAAACATGATGCCAATCCATAAATCCAGGATTACCAGAGCCATATACCATAAATACATAAACATAATAACCACTACTAGCATCAAATTTAAACGGACTCATTTAAGATTTTCTACAATATCATTCAATTTAAATCAAAAAACTATTTAGTAACAATTTTTCAAGGAAAATTATTACTAATTATCTAGTTAAAAGACTTTGAATAATATTTGTTTCTCTTAAAACTTTTTCTACCATAATATTTATTATGAAAAAATTATTCTTTTAGAGAAATTACTGAGACGAACGACTCCACTAGTATCCTTAACTCTTGCAGCGCTCATCTGCCCAGGATAATAATCAGAACCAAGCACAACGAACACGTACGCATTGCCATTCCAATAAGACGGACTCATTTAAGATTTTCTACAATATCATCCTAATCTATTTAACATGCTTTATAAAAAAGAAACATTCAAATATTTACTAAACCTTAATTATAAATAATATAACTTTTAGTCATTATGACAAGGATAATATTTGTTTCTCTTAAACTTTTTCTACTATAAACTAAATTATGAAAAAATTTTTCTAAAGAGAAATTACTAAGACGAACGACTCCTTCAGCAAGATCAACATGTGCACCCCACAATTGGCCAGGACTAGAATTAATGATAAATACATCGGCCTTTACAAATCCACCTACATAAAACACATACGGACTCATTTTAAATAATCTATTGATTTAAATATTACTTAACGTTGCTTATCAAAAATATATTAAATAAATTTTCTATTTTATACTAATATATTATTACATGATACTGTCATATTTAATTAAATACCATTTATTTAAAAAAGAAAGTTTCAACTATTTACTAATTCTTAATCATAAATGATAATTCTTTTTAGTCAACACAACATGGATAATATTTGTTTCTCTAAAATTTAATTCTACAATAATCTTAGTTATGAATAAACTATTTTTAAAGAGAAATTTTGGACGAACAACCCCACTAGCATGATTAACACTTGCAGCATTCAACTGACCAGATCCAAATGTCACATCATAAACAATGAACATCCAATCATAACCATCAAAGCCATACGGACTCATTTAATTAATTTATAATATTATCCATAATTTTAATTTAGATAACACAATTAACTTACTTCTCTATCATAAGTTTAAAATAGAAGAGAAATTTTGGACGAACTACTCCATTAAGGTTGCCAACATGAGCTTCACCCAAATTGCCAGAATAAGTGGAACCATGCACTCCAAACACATACACTGAAAAACCATTCCAATAATTAGAACTCATAACAATATCTAAATACTATCCTATTAACATTTTAACACATTTTATACATAAATTAAAAATTATTTTTATATTAATATAATTATTCTAAGGATTCGCTAGCGTACTCACCTCTGGACAGTTTTTTATAATTAAGAAAAAGTAGATATATTTA
>CANSWR010000020.1 GCA_947650795.1 uncultured Bacillota bacterium
ATAGTAGAGAAGAGAAGTTAATAGAGACTAACTTAAAGACCGCTAAAGAAGAAGGCAGATATGAAGGTATTCTTGAAGGCGCAACAAATAAACAACTTGAAATCGCTAAAAAGATGTTACAAGCAAATAAATCATTGGAAGAGATATCTTTATTTACAGGCTTATCAATCCGTGAATTAGAAGAGTTAAAAAAAGAAGATCTATAAAAAAACTACTATACTTATCTATAAGATAATGTATAGTAATTTTTTCTTTATTTATAATTTATTCTTTCATCAAATTCTACATAGTCTAAATATATCATTAAAAGCATATACCATTTTCCTGTTACAGGATCACTAAGAATTATATGGTCACGGCCTGCTTGTTCTATTATACCAGTAAATATTTTATCTCTCCAGTTAATTGAATCTGTGAAACTTAAATAAACTGTAGCTTTTTTTCCTTTATTTAACCTAAGTATATTTTCTATGTAACTTTGTTCCATACTTAAGTCATTTAATCCGCCTGGTGCTTCTGTATCTCTTTCATACATTGAGTCCATAGGAAACATTGAGTTTTTGTAATAACTTCCATTCATTTTTATCACTCCTAATTATAAGATATGTAACTATGGAAAATTGGACACTTTTATTATATAATTTAATTGGGTGAAATTCATGAATATAAAAGTAGGAGTAAGTAATAGACATATTCATTTATGTAAAAATGATTTTGATATTCTTTTTGGTAATATAGATTTTACTAAATTAAAAGATTTATCTCAAGATGGAGAGTTTGCATCTAATTTAGTAGTTAGTATTATTACTAGTAAAGATGAAATTAAAAATGTTAGAGTAATCGGGCCTTTAAGAGAGCATTCACAAGTAGAGATTAGTATTACAGATGCGTATAAGTTGGGAATTAATCCGCCTATTAGAATGAGTAGAGATTTTAATAATGCTACTAATATTAAACTTAAATATAATGATAAAGAATTATTACTTGAAAACTCTTGTATAATTGCTAATAGACATATACATGTTAATACTAATGATTTAGAAAGATTCAATATGTATGAAGGTAAAAAAGTTAAAGTTAAGGTTTTAGGAGAACGTGGTGGTATATTAGATAATGTTATTGTTAAAGCTAAAGATAATTATAATTTAGAGATGCATGTTGATACTGATGAAGCTAATGCTTTTAATTTAAAAACAGGAGATAGTGTTATTTTATTAGGAGATGATGAGTAATGGAAGATAATATTAAAGATATTTTTTTAGATAGAAAAAAAGAGATGATTTCTCTAGGGAGGTCTCTTTGACTATGATAATAAGAAAAAAGAAATAGATGAATTAAAATCTATAAGTTCAAGTGAAAATTTCTGGAGTAGTAATAATTCTAATGAAATTTTAAAAAAGCTATCAGCTTTAGAAAATAGTATATCTTTGTATGATAATATTTTAAAGATGATTGATGAAAATATTGAAATAGTTGATATTGCTTCTAGTGATGAAGATTTTGAGCTTTTAAAAAATGATTTAGCATTAATTAATGAAGGAATTAATAAACTTAAAGATGAGATTTTATTAAGTGGAGAATTTGATAAAAATAATTGTTATATAGAAATCCATAGTGGGGCTGGAGGAACTGAAAGCAACGATTGGGCTAACATGATTAAGAGAATGTATTTAAGATATTTTACTAAAGCAGATTATAAATTTGAAATAGTTAGTGAACAACCAGGTGAGGAAGTAGGAATTAAAGGTGTTACTATAAATGTTAAAGCTATTAATGCTTTTGGTTTTTTAAAGGGAGAGACAGGTGTACATAGATTAGTAAGAATTAGTCCATTTGATTCTAATAAAAGGCGTCATACTTCTTTTGCTTCTGTTTTAGTTACTCCTGAAATTGATACTACAGTTAATATTAATATAAAAGATGAAGATTTAAGAATAGATGTTTATAGAAGTAGTGGAGCTGGTGGGCAAAGTGTCAATACATCAGATTCAGCTGTTAGAATAACTCATTTACCTACTAATATTGTTGTTACTTGTCAAAATGAAAGAAGTCAGATTAAGAATAAGGAAAAAGCTATGGAAATTTTAAAGAGTAAATTATATATTTTAGAGAAGGAAACCGTAGATAAAAAGCTTAATGAACTTAAAGGTGCTGTTATGGATGTTAATTTTGGAAGTCAAATCAGAAATTATGTAATGTGTCCTTATAGTATGGTTAAAGATTTAAGAACTTTAGAAGAAACTAGTGATGTTCAGGGTGTTTTAGATGGTAATATTGAAAGATTTTTAGAAAGTTATTTAAGAAGTTAATGACTTTCTATTTTTTTTATTATTTGATTAGCTATATAGTTATATCCTTCTAATGATGGAAAGGCATGATCTTTGTTTGGTAAATAATACGTTTTGTTTTGAAATCCATTAGCTATTTCTACATAGTAAACTTTTTTAGTATTTTCTAAATTTTTTAATTTTACATCTATGTAATTAAATAAGCTTTTTAATTTAGTCTCGTTTTCTTCATTATATACTAATGGATTATAATAACCTATCACATATATATCTGTTTTTTTGATTTTTTGAATTTCGTTTATTAGTTTTTCTAAGTCCATAATCATATCATCTATAAATTCATATAGTTTTTCATTAGTTGTTTTCCAATTATTTGATCTTAGTTTTGAAAATAATTCCTCACTTCCTATTGATATAGTTATTATGTCTGCATTTTTTATTGCTTGTGGAAGATTTTTTTGTTCAAATACACTTGGATTTTTAATATTTTCTAATAAATCCTTTATTCTTAAATCTTCATGTATGAATTCTTTGTTTATTGTTATTTTTGAGTCTTTATCTAGTAAGTATGTATATAAATAGTCTGTATAAGATTCACTATAAGTATCAAACGGAGTGTGTCCTTTTGCTAATTCGTCTCCGATTGCTAAATAGCTTGATTTTTCTTTATATGTTATATTATATATTAAGTAAACGCCTATAAGTGCAAGAAAAAATATTACAAGTTTTTTCTTTTTCATAATTATCATCCTCGTAATATTTTACTCGATTATTTCAATTTTAGCACCTACATTAGTTAATTTTTCAACTATATCTTCATAACCTCTTAGTATTAAGGAGATATTATCAAGATAAGTTGTTCCTGTTGCTATGAGTCCTGCTAATACTAAAGCAGCGCCTCCTCTTAAGTCTGGAACATAAAGATTATTTGAAGCGAGCGGAGTAGGGCCATATATAGTTAATAAATTCTGTTCTGTAATAGTTTTACTACCTAATAGTTTAAGAGATTCTGTATATTTAAATCTTGATTCATATATTGTTTCTAATACTGTAGATATACCTTCGCTTTGTGTCAATAAAGTCACGAAAGGTGGTTGGATATCAGTGGGGAATCCTGGATATGTTTCTGTAACAATTGTTGTAGGAAGTATTTTATTGCATTTTGAAATTATTACTTCATTTTCTTTTGTTTCATAGGATATTCCACATTCTGATAGTTTCTTTAAGACTGCTTCTAAATGTTTAATATTTAAGTCTTTTATGCAAAGATTTTTACCTATTAAAGCGCCCATTATTATATAAGTAGAGGCTTCTATTCTGTCTGGACATACTTTTATAATTCCATTATCTAATGAGTTTGAACCTTCGATTTTTATTGTGCTAGATCCTGCGCCTGTTATGTTACATCCAGTACTAATTAAGAATTCTGCTACATTGACTATTTCTGGTTCTCTTGCTGCATTTTCTATTATTGTCTGTCCTTGAGCACGAGAGGCTGCTAACATTATATTTATTGTAGCTCCAACACTTGCAAAATCTAAGTGTATATGGGCACCTTTTAATTCTTCTGCTTCAATTATATATTTGTTTTTTATTATTGTTACTTTAGCACCCAGTGCTTCAAATCCTTTTATATGTAAATCTATAGGTCTTGCTCCTATTACGCATCCTCCAGGAAATGATATTTCTGCACGATGAAATCTAGCTAAAAGTGTTCCCATAAAATAGTATGAAGCTCTCATTTGTTCACTTAAATTTTCTGGGATAGGAGCATTTTTTAAATTTGTTGTATCTATTTCTAGTTCTTGATTGTTTATTTCATATTTACAATTTAAGACTTCCAATATTTTTAATAAATATTCTATATCTCTTATTTTAGGGACATTTAATATTTTACTTTTTGTATCACATAATAATGCGGCTGGTAAAAGAGCTACAGCACTATTTTTAGAACCACTTATTTGAATATTTCCTGTTAATAGGTTTCCACCTTCTATTTTTAATTTTGGCATAATAAAGACCTGCTTCCTTTCTTATAATATAAATTTTTATAAATAATAAGTCAATCTTTTCTACTATTATTTACAGATAAAATACACTATTGTTATTATCAATAACACTATTCCCAGAACTTTTGAATTTTGTGCTGCTTTCTTTTTTAAATATTTTCCTAATGAAAAACCTAAATAAGTAAAAGAAGCACTTAGTATTGTAAATATTAAAGATCCTAAGTAAATGTTTTCTGTAATGTATTTTAAACCTATTCCTACACTAAAACTATCAAATGAGACTAAGAGAGAGAATATAATTATGTTTAATATATTTAAGTCATATTCTTTTGCTTCTTCTTCATTTAATGATTTTATGCTTTCAATTAATATAATTGTTAATACTAATATTAGAATTATCTTAAAATTAGCATGTATCATTATACTTAGTATATTTCCTATTTGGATTCCTAAAAGAGGCATTATAAAATGAAATATACCTACTGATATAGATACAAGTAATATTCTTTTTTTAGGCACACTAAGTAATCCATAAGTTAGAGATAAAGTAAAAGCATCCATGCTAAGGGATAATCCAATTAAAATTAATGACATTATTTCCAAAAAAATTCACCTAGTTAATTATAGTAACATTAGGTGATTTTTATTCTACTTAAAAAATTTTTTTATTATTTCACTTATGAAGAATTTGTATTCTACTTCTTCGCTTTCTTCAGCGTCTATCATACATAAAGGTGGAAATAATACACACCAGTAGTTATCTCCAGAGGCATTACCTATTTCTATAACCATAGATTCATATTCTCCACTTGGATATTTTACTCCTTTGTATACTTTTTCTGGAAAATAGTTCATTCCATAATTTATAGTGTATTCTTTATTATAGTTCTCTTGTTCAAATAGAGTATTTATTTTGTTTTCTATTTCAGGTATTGATTCTTTTATTTTATCTCTTGATGAATCAATGTCTATACTAGATGACTCTATGTTTTTTATTACATCATTTATTTCATTTTTTACTTTTTCTTTTATAGCAACATCCTCTAGTGTATTGCTATTTGGAATAATTCTAAATCTTATTGAAGTATTTGGAACAATTATGTAATCTTCTTCTACATTTATAAATGTTGTTATTAAAAGTATTGCTGCTAGTAATATTAAAAGTTTTTTCATTAAAAAAACCAACCTTTCTAATTTATGTTGTGGTTGATTTATAATTTTTATTCAATATTTTTTTAATTAATTTCAATCTTTTATTCTTGTTGCAACTTTATTTTCTACCTTGTATTCTCTTTTTTTATTTTTTGCTATTTTTTCTTCTATTTCTCTTGCTAAATCTATTCCTAGTATTTCAGATAATCCCAATAAATAAATTGCTATATCTGCTAGTTCTTCTCCTAAATCTTCTTTTTTTCTATGATAAGCTTCATAAGCTTCACCTATTTCTCCATATAAATAACAAAATTCCATTTCTATGTTATCTATATTGAATCCTTTTTTTACTTTGTTATCATATGCTAATTTTTGCATTTCTCTAACATTCATTTTATTTCTCCTTAAATTTGCTTTTTATTATGTATTTTATATCTTCTACTGCTAAGTCTATATTTCTCATTCCATTTCCAACAGGGTAGTATGTAGGATATATTTCATATTCTTTCTGATTTATAGTTTTTATATACTTTGTTTTTCTACATTTAGAAACACTTATATTTTGATTTAAAAATATACTACTCACTTGATTTCCAAACGTTATAATTATCTTTGGATTAATTATTTCAATTTCTTTATAAAGTAAATCTAAATATTGTTTGTAGACTGTATTAGGTAAAGGTCTTGCATCTATTTGATTGCACTTTCCTAAGTTTGTAATAAAATATTTGTGTTTTGTTACATCTTCGTATACTTCTTCTGCAAATTTTTCATTCCATTCTTTAGATTTTTTTCTTTGAATTTCTTCATATATTTCTGGACTTAGTAAGTCTAATTTATAAAATAATTTCCATATGTTTTTTGTACCAATCCACGGAGAACGTCTACTTTTCCAAGTTTCATATGATGCAATATTTCTACCTGTAGGATTCATGAATATAAAACAAATCGTAGGATTATTTTCACATCCTCCGTTATATATAGAGTAAAGATTTTTGTCTCCATACTTTTTTTGTAATTTGTCATAGTTTTTGTCTAAATCTTTTATATTCATTTTATTTCTCCATATTTGTAAAGATAAATAAGTATCTTGGTCTTCCTGTTAAATCTTTTTCAAAAATATATTGTATATTATCTTTTAGATTTTCTTTTATGATATTTGTTATGTCTTGTTCACTTTTTTCGTTTATTTCTAATGCTAATAATGATTTTTCTTTTGTATATTTTTTATATTCTTTAATTATTCTTTCTATGTGGTTTATTCCTTTTGTTCCACTAAATAAAGCAATATGAGGTTCTTTTAATACATTTTGTGGCAATATTTCTGTAGTCATAACATATGGAGGATTGCTTACAATTATATCAAAATTTGTTTCTTTTATATTATTAAATAAATCACTTTCTATTATTTCTACTTCTAACTTTAAGTTTTCTTTATTTTTTTTTGCTATCTCTAAAGCTTTTTTTGATATATCTGATAAATATATTTTAGATGAAGTAAGCTCATGCTTTAAAGTTAATCCTATACAGCCTGAACCAGTACAAATATCTAAAATTTTTGGATTTTGAAAATTACATTTTTCTATGTATTTTAAAAGTTTTTCTATTAAATATTCTGTTTCATATCTTGGAATAAGCACATTTTCATTAACCATAATATCTAATCCATAAAAATTTGTATATCCAATTATATATTGAATAGGGTAGTTATTTTTTATTTTTTCTATATTTTGTGGTGTTAATTTATTTAATTTTTTTAGTTCTTCTAATTCTCTTTTAGGAATTTCAACGTTATTCTCCATCTTTTACGCCCATTTTTAATTTTTGATCTTCTGTAATTAATGCATCAATTAAATCTCCTAAATCGCCTTCCATTATTTTGTCTAAGTGCATTACAGTGTAGTTTATTCTATGATCAGTTAATCTATTTTGTGGGTAGTTATATGTTCTTATTTTTTCTGAACGGTCTCCTGTTCCTATCTTTGATTTTCTATCTGCACCTACAGCTGCTTCTTGTTCTTTTTGTTTTAAGTCATAAAGTCTTGATTTTAGAATTGTAAGTGCTCGTTCTTTGTTTTTGATTTGACTTCTTTCTACTTGGCAGTATACCATGAGTCCAGTTGGAATATGTGTTACTCTTACTGCTGAATCTGATGTATTAACACTTTGACCTCCTGCTCCACTTGAACGACATACATCTATTTTTAAGTCTTTATCTAATAGTTCTACTTCCACATCTTCTGTTTCTGGCATGACTAAAACAGTAGCAGTTGACGTATGAACTCTACCTTGTGATTCTGTAGCTGGTACTCTTTGAACTCTGTGAGAACCACTCTCATATTTTAACTTAGAGTAAACATTATCGCCAGACAGTATGAATTCTATTATTGAATATCCTCCAGATTCACCTTCAATTTCATTAGTTATTTCTAGTTTCCACTTATTACTTTCTGCATATTTAGAATACATTCTAAATAAGTCTCCAGCGAAAATATTTCCTTCATCTCCACCAGCTGCTCCTCTTATTTCCATTATTACATTTTTATCATCATTTGGATCTTTTGGAAGTAACATTATAGTTATATTTTCTTCTAATTTTTCTCTTTTTAAATTAAGTTCTTCTATTTCAGCATGTGCAAATTCAGACATTTCTGGATCATGAGCCATTTCTTTAGCTGTTTCTATATCTTCTATTAAGCTTTTTAATTCTTTACTAGCATTTACAATATTTTCTAATGATGTTTTTTCTTTTGATAATGTTGTCATTTTCTTATAATCATTATATACTTCTGGACGCATTAATTCTTTTTCAAGATAGTTGTATCTTTCTTCTATTATTTTTAATCTTTCTATCATTGTTTCACCTTTCTTTTTGTTTTATATTATATCATAATACTAACAATTTATCTAAAGGTCGATTTCATTTTCTTCATCTAAAACAACTAAGTCTTTTAAATCATCTTCAGTGTCGTCATCTTCTGTATCTTTTGTTTCGTCTAAGTATAAATCATCTTCTTCTGTTTCTACTGGAGAATCTTCTGTTTCTTCAACGATTTCTTCTTCATCTTCTACTTCTTCTAATTCTATTTTTGCAGTATGATTTTCTCTTAAATCCCAAAATCCTTTTTCTAATTGTATAAATCTTTTTTCAGTAGCTAAAAGTGTAAAAAAGTCTGCTATTTGGGATTCAAATTCACTTTCACTAAGATTTAATATTTCGCAGATTATTTTAAATATATCTGCTGTTTTCATTTTTTTACCTTTTTCTTTTAATATTTCATATGCTAAGTCATCAAATGACATTACTTCTAATTCTTCAATTGTTTTATTTTTAAATTTCATAATATTTGTCTCCTTTACTTATCACTCAAAATTATACTTATATTTTGTAATAAATCAAGTGGTTTTTTATAATCTTTTTTATTATATTCTAAATATGTACATTTTATATGTGTTTTTTACTTATATTTTTTAGATTTCTTTCAATAATAATATGTAGGAGAAATTTATGAGAAAATTATATTTTTTGTGGAAATGTTGTGTATTTTTATTTATTAGTGGTCTATTAGCTTTGATGGGTCTTTATTTATATGCTTATATTACTCCTAAGATGGATATACATGGTTCTAATAGAATTGTTATGTTTGATAAAGATGATAATGTTTTTTATGAAAATTCTTCTAATACTTCATGGGTAAGTTTAAATGATATTAGTAAATATGCTAAAGATGGGATTGTAGCTACAGAAGATAAGAATTTTTATTCTCATAATGGTTTTGATTATCTTAGAATTATGAAAGCTATGTATAATAATATTAGAACAGGAGAATTAAGTCAAGGAGCTTCAACTATTTCACAGCAATATATTAAGAATTTGTTTTTAACTTTTGATAAGACATGGAATAGAAAGATAGAAGAGGCATTTCTTACTTTTGAATTAGAAGTTCATTATAGTAAGGATGAAATATTAGAAGGTTATATTAATACTATTAATTATGGGGCAGGTAATTATGGGATAGAGGATGCTAGTTTATATTATTTTAATAAGCATGCTAAGGATTTAACATTAGCAGAAGCTTCTATGATAGTAGGTATTCCTAAAAATCCAACTTATTATAATCCTATTTATTATTTTGAGAATGCTAAGAAAAGACAAAAAGTAGTTTTACAAAGTATGTTTGATAATGGGTATATTACTAAAGAAGAGATGGAAAAAGCTGTTAATGAAGAGTTAACTTTTCATGGAAAGAAAGCTAATAATTATGTAGTAAGTTCTTTATATTATAAAGATGCTGTTATAAGTGAACTTAATTCAATTTCTGAAATTCCTAAATCTCTCATTGATACAGGTGGACTTATGATTTATACTAATTTAGATGTGGAAGCACAGAAAAGTTTAGAAAGTATTGTTTCTGAAGAAATGGCAGAGACAGGAGAATTACAGGTTGGTGCGATTATTAGAGAACCAAAGACTGGAAATATTGTTGCTTTGATAGGTGGGAAAAATTATAATGAAAGTCAGTTCAATAGGGCAATAAGTGCTAAAAGACAGGTTGGATCAACTTTTAAACCTATTCTTTATTATGCTGCTTTAGAAAATGGGATGACAGCTTCTTCTACTTTTGTAAGTGAACCAACTACTTTTACTATAGGTAATGATGAAACTTATAGTCCTACGAATTATGCCAATAATTATGCTAATAAACCTATCACTATGAGTGAAGCAATTGCATTGTCTGATAATATTTTTGCTGTGAAAACTCATTTATTTTTAGGTACTACTTTACTTAGAGATACTGGTAAAAGAATGGGTATCAAGACTAATCTTCCTAATAATGTTTCTTTATCTTTGGGAACTACTGAGATAGATATGATTGATTTTAGTAATGCTTTTTCTACTTTAGCTAATAATGGAATTAAAAATGAACCTAGATTTGTAAGAAAAGTAACGGATTTAGAAGGGAATGTTTTATATGAAGCTAATTACGAAGAAGAGGTTGTTTTAGATAACAGATATACTTTTATTTTAAATGAAATGATGAGTAATACTTATAATTATGATTATATTGATTATACAAGTCCTACTTTGCTTCCTGTAAGTGGATTATTAACTAAAAAATATGCAGTTAAGTCTGGTACTACTAATACAGATTATTGGGTTGTTGGTTATAATCCTGATGCATTGGTTATAGTTTGGAACGGGTTTGATGATAATCAAGATATTAATAAGGTACCTTCTAAAGTTACTAAAAAAATATGGGCAAGATCTATTGAAGCATATTTAAGTGATAAAGAGAGTTTTTGGTATGATATTCCTAAAGGTGTAACTGCTTCTATTGTTAATCCTATATCTGGTAGCACTAGTGATTTGTCTGTTAAAGATACTTTGTTTTATATTAAGGGAACAGAACCAAGTTTTGATATAGCAAGTTTAAATAAAAATTTAATGGAATAAAAAAGGATAGAATAATTCAATTTTCTATCTTTTTCATTTAATCTTTTTTTATTTTAATAATTATTTGATACATATCTTCAAAGTCAAATTCTTCAGTATCTACTTGAAAACCTAATTCTTCAATTTTTCTAGCTTCATTTCTAGCTATATTTATAGCAGAAGATATACTTTTTACATTTACAGAATCTTCTATTGGTTCTGAATATTTTGGTTGTTGTTGTCTAAATTCATCTATTAATGTACTACCTGGAGCAAGAGTTGGCTGTGATATAGGAGTAGGGTCAGTGTAAGGTCTTTCAAAAGTTTGTGTAGGAATTTCAAATGGAGTCTCTGGTGTTTCTAAATTTTGAAAAGGATTTACTGCCATGTTTGACGTATTTACTATACTTCCCATATCTACATTAGCTGTCATGTCTTCTAATGATATCTTTTTTGGTTTTTCTGATATTTCTGGCGTAGTTTGCTTAGGTTCTGTTCTCATTAGCATGTCTATATCACTTGGTTTATGTTCTGGAATTATGTCTTCTGATGTTGATTTAATTTTATCTACATCTACATCAAATGCTTTAGGATTTATGTAGGAAGATAAATTTGGTGTTTCTGTAATTAATGTTTCATAATTTTCAATCATAGGTTTAGGTTCTGGTATATTAGGTGTCATTACTGGTTCAGAAGGTGTTAATACAGGTGATACCCCAGAATTGTTTTCACTTGAACCTTCTATAGCATCATTAATTGATTCTGGACTTCTTCCTAATAATTTGCTTATTTCTTCATCTGTTTGTCTAACTGTTAATCTTTCGCCAATTATTCTATTTAACATACTTATTTGCATATTTGGATTCGCTATTGTTAATAAGCTTCTTGCATGTCTTTCTGAAATTTGATTTTTTAGTAATGCTTGTTGAGCTGCTTCAGTAAGATTTAATAATCTTAATTTATTTGCTATTGTAGGTTGAGTTACTCCCATTTTATTTGCTAATTCTTCTTGAGTTAAATATCCTTTATCAAGTAGTTTTTTATATGATTGTGCTTCTTCTATAGCAGTTAAATTTTTTCTTTGAAGATTTTCTACTATAGCAACTTCTGCACTTTTTTGGTCATCTATATTCATAATAACAGCTGGGACTGTAGTTAATCCTGCCATTACTGAAGCTTTATATCTTCTTTCACCAGCAATTATTTCAAATTTCTCTCCAATACGTCTCAATACTAAAGGTTGTATTATACCATGTATTTTTATAGATTCTGCTAAGCTTTGTAATTCTGCTTCATTGAATGTTAGTCTTGGTTGAAATCTATTCGGAATTATTTCATCTATTCTTACATTAATTATTTCACTTTCTCTGTTCATTTAATCAGCCCCATTTCTTATTCTTTATATATATTTTATTTTATAGTATTTTTAGTTTTTTTGCAAGTACTTGAGTAAGCTTTTTAAAATATTATTTTTGAAAGAAAAAAAGAATAATTTTATTTCTTATTATTCTTATCTTTAAGCATTTTATTATATTCTCTAGGATAGTTTTTTTCTGTTTCTTTTAGTTTTTTAATTTTTATAATTGTTCTTTTAGAGTTTTCATAGGGTAGGGTATAAGAAACTATTTCTTTTAAGTCTGCACCTATAGTTTTTATAAATTCTTTTGTTTCTTCTATTTCTTCATCTATGTTCGATTTTAATGGTAAGAAGAGGCCATTTACTTTTAAAGTAGGGACTTCTATTTCTGTTAGAATTTTAAGGTGTGAAACTGCTCTTGAAGTAGCAATGTCAAATTTTTCTCTATTTTGTTTTGCATATTCTTCTGCTCTTAGACTTATTATTTCTACATATTTTAGATTTAGCTGTTCTTCTAATACTTTCAAAAAAGATATTTTTTTGTTATTAGATTCTACTAACGTTATTTTTTTATCTTTATTAATTATAGCTAAAGGTATACCAGGAAATCCTGCACCTGTTCCTATATCTAATATTAGCTTGGATGTTGCCATTTCTGGAATTTTCATTAAGCATAGAGAATCATAAAAATGTTTCAAATATATGTCTTCATCTTTTATTATTGTAGTAAGATTAAATTTTTTATTATATTCTTGAAGTAAGTTTTTATATTTTTCAAATTTATCTAGCTCTTCATTAGATATTTTAATATTTATTTTTAAGAGTTCTTCTATAAATTGGTCTTTATTCATATGGATACTCCTTTTTTAAATAAACTAAAAGCATTGTAATGTCTGATGGATTTACTCCACTTATTCTTGTTGCTTGTCCGATTGTAAGAGGTCTTACACTTTCTAATTTTTGTCTAGCTTCTGTTGCTATATTTTTTACATTAGAATAATTTATGTTTAATGGAATTTGTTTTTTTTCTAATGACAACATTTTTTCTGCTTCTTTTTCTGTTTTTCCAATGTAACCTTTGTATTTTATTTTTATTTCTACTTGTTCTCTAGCATTTTCGTCAAAATTAGTTTTTAGTATTTTTTCTAAATCTTCTATTTTTATTTCAGGTCTTTTTAAAAGTTCAATACTATCAATTTTTCCTTTTAATATGCTTGAATTTATACTTTTAAGATATTCATTTGTTTCTTCTGTTGCTTCTATTTTCGTTTTAGATAAATATTCTTCTAATTCATTTATTTTTGTAAGTTTATTTTTATATATTTTATATTTTTCATCATTTATTAGGCCTATTTTTCTTCCTATTTCTGTTAATCTAATATCTGCATTATCATGTCTAAGTAATAGTCTAAATTCTGCCCTAGATGTTAGTAATCTATATGGCTCGGTGATTCCTTTATTTATTAAGTCATCTATTAGAACTCCTATATAAGCTTCGTTTCTTTTTAGAATTAGAGGGTCTTTACCTTGAATACTTAATGAAGCATTTATTCCTGCGATTAATCCTTGAGCTGCTGCTTCTTCATAACCACTAGTGCCATTAATTTGTCCTGCTGTATAAAGTCCTGATATTTTTTTTGTTTCTAATGTCATTTTTAATTCAGTCGAGTCTATAGCATCATATTCTATTGCATATCCATATTTAGTGATTTTAGCATTATGTAAACCTTCCATTGAGTGTATTAGTTCTTCTTGTAAGTTTTCAGGCATAGTAGTTGAAAATCCACCAACATATATTTCGTTTCCATTTAATCTTTCTGGTTCTAAAAATATTTGATGTCTATCTTTATCTCTAAATTTTACTATTTTGTCTTCTACAGATGGACAATATCTAGGGCCAATTCCTTCTATAAGTCCACTATATAAGGCACATTTATCAAGATTGTCTAAAATTATTTGATGTGTTTTTTCGTTTGTATAAGTTAAATAACATGGGAGTTGATTTTCTATATTATATTTTGGTTTGTAGAAATTACTAAAGCTTAAATAATAATCACTACCTTTTTCTATAGAACATTCTTCATAATCAATTGAATCTTTTTCTACTCTTGGAGGAGTACCTGTTTTTAATCTCCTCATTTTAAGTCCTAATTTTTTCATACTTTCACTTAAAAATAGTGAAGGCTTTTCTCCATGAGGTCCTCCTTTGATTTTTGTATGACCTCTTAAAATGTCTGCATTTAGGTATGTTCCTGTAGTTATTATAACTTTTTTTGAGTGTACTCTTTCTTCACTTTCTGTTATTATCCCTTTAATTATATTGTTTTCTACAATTAATTCTTTAACTAAATCTTCTTTTAATTCTAGATTTTCAGTACTTTTTAATACTTTGACCATATTTTCGCCATATTGGGTTTTGTCCGCTTGGCATCTTAAACTTCTTACTCCTGGGCCTTTTTTGCTATTTAACATTTTTATTTGAAGGTGTGATTTGTCAGCGTTTATTCCCATTTCTCCACCTAGGGCATCTATTTCTCTAACTACTATCCCTTTGGCTGATCCGCCAATTGATGGATTACATGGCATATCTCCAATATTTTTTATATTTCCTGTTATTAATAATGTTTTAAATCCCATTCTTGCAGATGAGAGACTTGCTTCACATCCAGCATGACCCCCTCCAATTACGATTATGTCATACATATAATCACCTTCCTATTTTCCTAAGCAGAATTTACTGAATATTTCATCTAATAATTCTTCTTTATATGTTTCTCCTATTATTTCTCCCAATAGATTCCATAATCTTTCTAAATCTATTTGAATTAGGTCAACTTCTACTTTATTGTTGTTAGCTTCTTCTATTTCTTTTATAAGGTCTAACGATTTTTTTATTAAAGATATTTGTCTAGCATTTGATATGTAAGTAAAATCACTATTTTCTAACTCTTGTAGATTAAATAAGTTTTGTATTTGTTTTATTAATTCGTCTAATCCTTCGTTATTTTTTATGGATGCTTTAATACAAGTGAAATTATTCAATTTTGATTCATCTATTAGTAATGGTAAATCTTTTTTATTTATTATTGCTATTACTTGTTTATTTTTAATTTTTTCTATTATCTGATAGTCTTCAGGTGTTAAAGGATTACTTCCATCAAACATTGCTATTATCAAATCTGCTGTTTCAATTATTTTTTCGCTTTTTTCAACTCCTATTTTTTCAACAATATTTGAAGTAGATCTTATTCCTGCTGTGTCTATTAAATTGATAGTTATTCCGTTTATTATAATATTACCTTCTACAATATCTCTTGTTGTTCCTGCTATGTCTGTAACAATAGCTTTTTCTTCTTGTAATAATTTGTTTAATAAACTACTTTTTCCAGCATTAGGCTTTCCTATAATACCTACAGTTATTCCATCTTTTATTAATTTTCCTTTTGCTGATTCTTCTAAAATGTTTTGTAATGATGTTTTTATTTCTTTAATTCTAATTGATAATATTTCGTTAGTATAAACTATTGCGTCTTCATATTCTGGATAATCAATATTAACTTCTATGTTTGCTATTATTTCTGTGATTTTTGACTTTAGTTCTTTTATCATATCAGATAACTCTCCAGTTAAACCTTTCATACCCATTTTTCTTACACTTTCGTTTTTGGCATGTAATATATCATCTATTGATTCTACTTCCATTAAATTTTTACGTCCATTTAGAAATGATCGTTTAAGAAATTCTCCTGGTTCAGCTAAGCGTGCTCCAGAGGTCAAAACTAATTCAAGGATTTTATTTGTACTCGCGATGCCACCATGACAGTTGATTTCAACCACATCTTCACCAGTGTATGTTTTTGGATTTTTAAATACTGATACTAGTACTTCGTCTATTTTTTCGTTTTTGTCCATTATGTAACCATAATTTATTGTGTTTGTTTCTACTTTGTTTAAATCTTTTCCTTTAAATAAGCTATTTACTATTTCTATTGACTTGTCACCACTCACTTTTATGATATTAATTGCGCTGACGCCTACTGATGTTGCAATTGCAGCTATTGTATCATTCATTTTACATACCTCCGAATGTCAAAAATTATATCACTTTTTTAGTTAATTGTAAATTATATGTAGTATTTCCCGGGAAATGGATTGTGTTATAAATTTAAAATACCCCAAAATTTTGGAGTATTATTAACTATTAATATAAATTTATTTTTCTTTATATTTTATCACAACACATCTATTAGGTTCTTCTCCTTCACTAGTTGTTTCAATATAATCAAATTTACTTAGTGCATTGTGAACTATTCTTCTTTCGTATGAATTCATAGGATCTAATTTAACAGGGATTTTAGATAATGTTACATCTCTTGCTATTCTTTTTACTTTTTTTTCTAAAAAATAGTTTTGTTTTTCTTTATAATTTTCTATATCTATTATTATATTTATATATAGTCCTACTTGGTTGTTTATACTATTTTTTACAAAAGTCTGGATACTTTCTAAAATATGACCATGTCTGCCAATTAAGATGCTATTGTTATTAGAATGAATTTTGTAAGTTATTACTTTTTCTCTTATTTTCTTTTCTATATTTCCAGTTAGGCCCAATCCTTCTAATAGACTTTCTAGTAACTTTTTACCTAATGCTGCTACATCTTCAATTTTTACTATTTCTAAAACTATTTTTTTACTTTGAAATAAACCATTCTTTTCTTCTTTTTCTTTAAATATTATTTCTTCTTCTGTACAGTTTAATTCATTACATGCTGTTGTTAGTATTTCCTCTTTATTTTTTCCCTTATAAACATATTTCTCCATAAATTCACTTCCTTACTTCTATCTTTTATTCTTTTCTCTTTTAAATATATAATTTTGAATTACTGCAAAGGCACTTGTTGCTATCCAGTAGAAGCCAATTCCTACGTTTAATGTGAATGACATGAAGGTTATAAACACTACCATCATTTTTGTCATGAATTTTGTTTGTGCTGCTTGAGCATTATTCATTGAAGTGCTATTCATATTTTTAAATGATAGATATGTTACTAAAGCTATTAAAATTACTATTATAATGTAATAATAATTTCCTGTTTTTATTTCTAACCAAGGTGTAGTTCCTAAATCAAACCAAAGTAATCTTTCTTCTAATATTACAGGTATTCTTTGTATTGCTTCCAGAAACGCAAAGAATAATGGTAATTGTATTAATGAAACTAAACATCCAGAAAAAGGTTTGATATCATATTTTTTATAAATCATGAGCATTTCTTGATTTTTCTTTAGCATTGATTCTTGATCAGTTCTGTTTGAGTATTTCTTTTCTAATTTTTCTAATTCAGGTTGTGCTTTTTTCATATTTTCTGACATATTGATTGTTTTTTTACTTAGTGGCATCACTATTAGACGAAGTAATACTCCTAAAATTATAATTGAAAGACCATAATTTTTAACAAGTCTTCCTACTTGAATTATTAACCAAGCTAATGGTTTTACAAATAGGTTAGTGAATAATCCTTCATATCCTCCTGATGTTATTTTAAACTCTTCACATTTGGGTAGTTTTTCTAATTTAACATTTTCATTTTTTTCGTAAGCATCAAGTGAAGTTTGTTCTGTAGGTTTGCAAAGAATATTTTCTGTATATATTTTTTCAGTTTCTTTGTCTTGGAATGTTTTAGTACATCCTGTAGTTAGCATACATGTTAATAATATTAAAATTACTACTTTTTTAGTTTTTTTCATTTATAGTCTCCTTTATTTGTTTTATTAGTTTTTCTTTTAATTCATTATAAGGTGCATTCACTGCATCTTGTCTTATTATTATAACATACTTTCTATGAAAAGACATTTTATTTTTCATTAGGATATCTTTTATTCTTCTTTTGATTTTATTCCTAATATGTGCTTTTCCTAATTTTTTACTAACACTAATACAATACTGGTTATTTTCTTCTTCTCTTTCTATATTATATATAATATAAAATTTACTTACTGATTTTTTTCCTGTTTTTACTATGTGAGATATCTCTTCATTTTTTCTTATAATATATTCTTTATTCATTTTCTTCACCTTTTATTCTTAAAATTAACAATATAGTAACTTTTATTTAGAAAAAAACGACTAAACATAAGAATAGTCGTTAGTTATTCGCTAAGCTTTTTCTTCCTTTTTGTCTTCTACTATTTAATATATTTTTACTTCTAGACAAAAAGCCTTGTTTTTTAGCTTTTAAACTTTTTTTCTTTGCTACTGGTGTCTTTTTCATTATTTTTTGCTCCTTCCCACTTTTTTTGCTTGACGTAACTGATTATAAACTATAGAATAGTATTTGTCAATATTTATACACATATCCACAATGTGTGTTAATAAAGTTATAAACATGTGTAAATATAAAATGTTAATAATGTGGATAACTTGGCAAACTTACGTAAAATAAAAGAAAAATAAGTGAATATCCTGTTGATAAGTGCTTGTTAATAACTTTTTTAGAAAGTTTTGCTTTGAAAATAGAATAATAAGGGTTAAAATGAAAGTGGATAAAGCAGTTAAAGCGAGGTGATTCTATGGACAAAGAAAAGATATGGGAAAAGTTTTTAGAACAAATTAATCAAAGGGTCAGTGTCGTTTCTTATAATACTTGGTTTAAAGAGTTAAAGTTATTAACTATTAATGATAAAGATATTGTTATAATTGTTCCTTACTTAGCTCATAAAAACCATATTATAAACAATTATATGGAGATTGTAGAAGAAATATTCCTAGAATTACTTGGAGTTATACACAATATAATTTTTTGTTTAGAGAGTGAATATAAGGAAACAATAGCACAAGAGAGGATTAATGGCCCGAATATGAGTTCATTAATGAATGAAAGTCAAGACGCTATTGATAAGTTTGTACAAGAACGGAAATCTAACTTAAATGATAAATATACTTTTGAAAATTTTGTTGTTGGTGATTCTAATAGATTTGCTTTTAGTAGTTGCCTAGCGGTCGCTCAAAATCCTGGAAAACTTTATAATCCACTTTTCTTGTATGGCAAAAGCGGATTAGGTAAAACACATTTGATGCATGCGATTGGAAATTATATAAATGCCACTTCTAATCTTAAAGTATTATACATAACTACTGATGAATTTATGAATGAATTTATAAGTATTACTAAGGACAGTGGTAATAAAGAAGATAACTTGAATTATAT
This sequence comes from uncultured Bacillota bacterium, assembly GCA_947650795.1. Classification (GTDB taxonomy): domain Bacteria; phylum Bacillota_I; class Bacilli_A; order RF39; family UBA660; genus MGBC139354. The sequence goes on from CANSWR010000020.1 coordinate 19,449, forward strand.
AGATTTATTTAAAAGTAAATATCGGGATGTAGATGTACTTATGATAGATGATATTCAATTTTTAGGAAGTGCTACTGTTACACAACAGGAATTTACTAATACTTTTAATAGCTTATATTATAATGATAAACAAATTATAATTTGCTCAGATAGAAGTGTTGATGACCTTAAAATGTTTGCAGATAGGTTAAAAACTCGTTTTAACTGGGGACTTAAAGCTATTATTGCAGTTCCAGAGTTTGAATTAAAAGTCAAAATAATTAAAAACAAGATTAATAATTATGATCAAGCTTTAGAAATATCTGATGAAATTATAGATTTTATTGCTTCTAACTGTGGAAGTGATGTTAGGAATATAGAAGGTGCTATTACAAGGTTATTCGCTTACGCTGCTATATGGGGAATAAAGCAACTAACTCTTGAAAATACTTTAGAAGCATTAGATGAATATACCAATAATATGTTATATGTGGATAAATCTATTAACAAAATTATGTCTGTTGTAGCTACTTACTTCAATCTTACTATAGATGATTTAAAAGGTAAAAAAAGAAGTAAACAAGTAGCTAACGCTAGAATGATTGCTATGTATCTTTGTAGAATATTAACTGATGAAACTTATCCTAGAATAGCACTTGAGTTTGGTGGGAGAGATCATTCTACAATAATACATGGATATGAAAAAATTAATGAAGATATAAAGAATAATGGGGAACTTGAAAAGATTATAAATGAGTTAAAATTAAAGATGAGTGAATAAAATGTCGAAAAATGTCATGTTATCCACATATAGTGATTCTTGTAAACTCCAAGAAAACTTGATAACTATGTAGTTATACACAATATTCACTTTAATAATAAAAATAAATTAAAAAGAAGGAGAGAAATAAAATGAAATTAAAAATTAATAAAGACACATTATTAGAAAACTTAAACTTTGTTGGGAAGGCATTATCTAATAGAAATATTATTCCTGTCATAAATGGAATCTTATTTGAATTAAAAAGCGATGGGCTATATTTAACTGCTACTGATAATGAAATTACTATAAAAGCATATATTGATAAAGCTGATATAAAAGAAATTAAAGAAGAAGGCAGCTTAGTAATATATGGGAGATTTATATTAGATATTATTAGAAAATTACCTAGTGGAGATATTGATATTGAAGAAATAGATGGTGGAAAAGCTATTATTTATACACAGAATAGTAAATATAACTTGAATTGTTTTGATGTTAATGATTTTCCTAGAATAAATATGGAAGAAGTTCAATCTCCAGTTAATCTTACACCTGGTAATTTTAAAGAGATAGTTAATCAAACAGTCTTTGCTACCTCAACTCAAGAGAGTAAACCTTTATTAACTGGTATTAATTTAAAAATTCAAGGTAATAGTTTAGAATGCGTTGCTACAGACTCTTATAGATTGGCAAAAAAACATATAAATTTTAATAGTATGACTACTGAGAATGTTAATATGGTAATACCAGCTAAGAATATTAATGAGTTTATAAAGTTAATTGATAGTGATGAAGGTCAGATTGAAGTACATCCTTTTCCAAATAAGGTTTTGTTTAAATATAGAAATATTTTGTTTCAATCAAGTTTACTTAATGGTACTTATCCTAATACTGATACTTTAGTTCCAGATAATTTTGAAATAATTTATAAAGTTAATTTACAAGAATTCTTTAATGTAATAGATCGTGCATCAATATTAGCTCAGGCAAAAGATAAAAATATAATATCTTTAGAAACACAAGGAGATAAATTAATTATTACTTCAAGTAGTCCAGAAATAGGTAAAATAGAAGAAGTTATGAATATGGAAGTACTGAAGGGTAGTGATATTAAAATATCTTTTAGTTCTAGGTATATGATAGATGCTTTAAAAAGCTTTGGTAGTGATGATGTAACTTTATATTTTAATGGTGAAATTAAACCTATAATAATAAAACAAGATGATAATGGAGATTTATTACAATTAATTTTACCTATAAAAACATATTAAAACACTTATAAAAGTCTAGTGTAAATAATAAAAAGTCATTTAACATTAGACTTTTTAAAGTTTTTTAAATTTTTAGACAAAATTCGACATTTTTCGACAAAGACTTATGATAATATATCAACTCATTAGAAAGGAGGCATTATGAATTATGAAGTTAATGAAAAGACATTAGCTGTTATTCCATTAAATGATGATAGATGTAAAATTGTAGAAAAAAGTAGAAGTTATAACGTTAATACTTCATCATTTAAAGTCATTGAGCATAGCTGTGAGTATTTTGGTGTTAGTTATAAAGCAAGATTACAAGGTAGTTATAGATTTATTAAATCAAGGTACAAAGTTCCAATTATTATTGAAGAAGCTATAGGAACAGTTGTTTTTCCTGTAACATCTTCGTACAAAGGAAATAGCTTTTGGTTAAGTTATAGTAATATTTTAGAGTATTATCCTTGTAATAAGAAAAAAGGTAGTACAGTTATTAGATTTAAAAATGGATTAAAGATGGAAATCCCCGTGTCTTTCTATAGTTTCAATAACCAATTTTTGAAAGCATCAAGATTAAGTTCTGTAGTATCTGATAGAATGCTTAGAAAAAGTTAAAAAAACTAGTGTTAAGAATGTATTTGTGATATAATAGGTAATAGGTATAGGAGTACTAGTATACCTATTATTTTTGTTATAGTCGTTATAAGAGGT
>CANSWR010000021.1 GCA_947650795.1 uncultured Bacillota bacterium
TTTATTCATAGTTAAATCTATTGTAGAATAAATTTTAGAGAAACAAATATTATTCTTTGTCATAAAGACTAAATATTAAAAACATTATTTTTATAAAATTAGTAATATTTTTTGAATTTTTTATAAAATAGTAGTGTTTTCTAATAGTATAATTATGTATAATATTTTAAATTTTTGAGTCCGTATTGTTCTGGTAACAATTATAATAATGCTACTATGTTTGCAGTACACGGTTCTGGGAGTCCAGGTTATCTTAGCAATTCAGATGTTATGTATGCTAGTGGAGTCGTTCGTCAATAATTTCTCTTTAATAAAATTTATTCATAATTAGAATTATTGTAGAATTAAATTTTAGAGAAACAAATATTATTCTTTGTCATAAAGACTAAATATTAAATACATTTTTCTTATAACATTAGTAATTTTAATGAATATGTTATAAGAAGTAGTTTTGTAAAAAATATAAGGATAATGTTAGATACTTTATAAATAGTCCATCTTATACTTATAACGCAGTTGTGTTCATGATATATGGTTCTAACGGTCCTGGCCAGTTGTGGAACACGAACGTTAACAATACTGGTGGAGTCGTTCGTCTCAGTAATTTCTCTAATTGTTATGGTTTATGATTATTTGAAAATTATGAGTCCGTTTTACTTTCATATCAACACTTCTACATGGGTGGATGTATTCATAGTGTTTGGTTCCAGTAATCCTGGCTACTTAAATAATTCGTTCGCTGGGAATTCTGGAGTCGTTCGTCCTAGTAATTTCTCTTAATTTTAATTTATTAATATCTAAAATTACTGTAGAATTTAGTTTTTAGAGGAACAAATATCATTTGTTATTTAATTATATTATTAATCTTCACTTTTATATTATAAGTAGAATTATTTGAATACATTATAAATTTAGTGGTATTTTTGATAGAATATGAGTAGGATAATATTAATAATGATTAAAGAGTCCGTATAATTGGATTAATGGTAACGCGAACGTGTTCTATGTGAGTTCTGGTAATCCTGGACGCTTGAATTGGAACAACGTCAACGACACTAATGGAGTCGTTCGTCCAAATTTCTCTTAATTATAATTGATTCATAGTTAAATCTATTGTAGAATGAATTTTAGAGAAACAAATATTATTCTTTGTTTTCGACTAAATATTAAAACATTATTTTTTATAAAATTAGTAATATTACTTTGAACTTTTTATAAATTTATAGTGTTTTTTATTTAATTTTGATAAAATGTTTTTGGATAATATTGTATTTTAATATTTTAATCAACTTGATGAGTCCGTCTTATTGGAATGGCACTTGGGCGAACGTGTTCTTTGTGTATGGTTCTAGTAATCCTGGCTACTTGAATTGGAACAACGTCAATAACACTAATGGAGTCGTTCGTCCTAGTAATTTCTCTTTAAAAAATAATTTATTCATAACTAAATTTATTGTAGGATTAAGTTTTAGAGAAACAAATATTATTCTTTGTCATAAAGACTAAATATTAAATTTCACTATTTTATAATATTAGTAATTTTTTGAACGTATGATAAATTTAGTGTTACTTTTTTATTTTATGAATCCGTATCGTTCTGGCACTAATTCTAACAACGCGATCGTGTTCGATGTAATTGGCTCTGGTAATCCTGGCCACTTGAGTAACGCAAGAGTTCAAAATGCTGATGGGGTCGTTCGTCCAGTAATTTCTCTTAAAAAAGTTTGTTCATAACATTCGTTATTGTAGAGTATACTTTAGAGAAACAAATATTATTCATTGTTTTAAAAACTAAAAAATTAAAAGTTATAATTATTAATATTAGTAGTTTAATGCAAATGTATTTTTATTTATAATTCTACTTCATTTTATTTTTGGATAATATTTTTTATTTTATGAGTCCGTCTGAATGGACTGGGGATATAGTTGGTATTTTCTTTGTATTGGGTTCAAATGATTCTGGCCAATTGAACAGTGCTCATGTAGGTAATACTTATGGAGTCGTTCGTCTCAGTAATTTCTCTTTAAAAATTAGTTATTAATAAACTTTAAAAATAAATGTTATATACTTTTTGCCAATTTTATAGTTTTTTTAGTTATTATAATGTTTTTATAATATATTTTTGTTAAAATTAATTTGGATAATATTTTAAAATAACTTTTATTTTGAGTCCGTTTGAATTCAACGTAAATTCTGACAGTTGGGTACGTATCTTCATGGTTGTTGGCTCTAATTCTCCTGGGCACTTGAGTTGGAATCTTGTTGATAGTGCTAGTGCAGTCGTTCGTCTCAATAATTTCTCTTAAAAAAATTAGTTCATAATGAAAATTATTGTAGAAAAAATTTTAGAGAAGCAAATATTATTCAATGCTTTTGACTAGAAACTAAAGTTCACTATTTTATAATATTAGTAAAACTTTATTGAAAGTATTATAAATTTGGTGTTTTATTTTTGTTTATTTGATAAAATACAACTAGGGTAATATTTTTGAAGTTCTTATTATTGGTATAGCTCATTAGCGACTGTGTTTTACTTGCTTGGTTCTAGTAATCCTGGACGCTTGAGTTGAAGCGATGTCAATAATGCTAATGGAGTCGTTCGTCTTAGTAATTTCTCTAACTTAATATTTTTATAGATTATGGTTATTTATACACTTATCATATAAAATCAAAAAATATTTGTGTTTTTTCTTCTTTCTTTTGTTAGAATATTATTGGATAATATTCTTAAATTTATTTTAGTATTTCATTTAAATTATGGAATAGCATTAATGCGAACGTGTTCTATGTGAGTTCTAGTAGTCCTGGCCAGTTGAGCAACACGAACGTCAACAACACTAATGGAGTCGTTCGTCCAAGTAATTTCTCTTAAAAGAGTTTATTCATAACATTAGTTATTGTAGGGTACACTGTAGAGAAACAAATATTATTCTTTGTCTTTGGACTAAACATTTTAATACATTTCTTAATAATGTTAGTAAATATTTTTGAGTGCATTGTTAATTGATAATGCTTTTTAATAGTTAATTATTGTATTATTTTATAGTTCTTTTCAATTTTATTTGATAAAATTAGTTTGGATAATATCTATAATGTAATGAGTCCGTGTAATTTTGACATATGGATTGGCCCATATAGAGCTATATCGTTTATGGTGTGGGGCGCTAGTAATCCTGGCACTTTCTGGAGCGCTCATGTTGATAATACTGATGGAGTCGTTCGTCCAATTTTCTCTTTTGAAATATTTTCATAATATTAATTATAGTAGAAAATGTTTTAGAGAAACAAATATTATCCTTTGTTTATAAACTAAATATTAAATTACATTAACTTTTACAATGATAGTATTTTTTTAGAAATCATTTTAAAATATTTATGTTTTTTATTTTAAAGGTAATATTATTTTTTAAAATCAATTTATTTTGAGTCCGTTTTACTTTGACGGTTGGGCGCGCGTGTTTATATTGCGTGGTGTTGATGGTCCTGGCTTTTTAAATAATACTTGGCTTCAAAATACGGATGGGGTCGTTCGTCTAGTAATTCTCTCATAAAATGACTTATTCATAGTTTAAGTAGAAGTTTAAGTTTTTAGAGAAACTTATTTTTTATAGTATTTATTTGTAAAGGGGTTGTTTAGATTATTCTAGTTCTTTTTAATTTTATTTGATAAAATTAGTTTGGATAATATCTATAATCTAATGAGTCCGTATGAATTTTGGAATAGTGGAGCGAGCATATTCTATGTGAATGGTTCTAATGGTCCTGGCTACTTGAGCGCAATATATCTTAAAGATGCCAAAGAAGTCGTTCGTCTTAATAATTTCTCTTTGATAAAAACTTATTCATAGTTTAGACTATTGTAGATTTAAGTTTAGAGAAACAAATATTATTCATTGTCTTTGACTAAAAATTTATTTCACTTATTTTATAAAAATAGTACTTTTGGAATTTTTTAGAAATTTTAGTGAATTGTTAATTAAAATCAAATTTTGGTATTAGGCGATTATTAGAAATAATATGGATAATATTATAATAAAGCATTTTAATGAGTCCGAATGATTGGAACATAGTTAATCATTGGGTTGGTGTGTTCATGGTGTGGGGTTCTAATTATCCTGGGTACTTGAATAGTGCACATGTTGGCAATACTGATGGAGTCGTTCGTCTCAGTAATTTCTCTTTATAACTTAATTTATAAACTAACATTATTCTATTTTATTTTAGATTATAGATTTTATATGGTATTTTATTTTGCACTAGACAATTTTTAACTTATATAGTATAATTTATATATTGATTTTCTTTTATTAGAAATTGGAGGAATTATTTTATGAAAACACAAGTTAAGGAAACTTTTGTGTTCGCTTTAGGCGGACTTGGAGAAGTTGGAAAAAATATGTATGCTGTTATGCATGAAGAAGAAATAGTCATTATAGATGCTGGAGTTATGTTTCCAGAAGACGATTTATTAGGAATAGATTATGTTTTAGCTGATTATACATTTTTGAAACAAAATGAAAATAAGATAAAGGGTTTATTTATTACGCATGGACATGAAGATCATATTGGTGGCATTCCATATGTTTTAAATCATTTGAATATTCCTGTTATTTATGCTCCTAAAGTTGCAAGTGAGCTTATTAAGAACAAGTTAGAAGATAGGGGCGTAGCTTTTAAAAATATCATAATTATTGAAGAAGATATGAAACCTAAATTTAAGCATTTTGAAATAGAATTCTTTAGAACTACTCATTCTATTCCTGATAGTTATGGTATAAGTATTATGACTCCTAATGGTAGAGTTGTTACTACTGGAGATTTTAAATTTGATTTAACACCTATAGGACCTATGGCAAACTTAGGTAAAATGGCTAGAATTGGAGAAGATGGTGTTACTCTTTTATTGAGTGATTCAACTAATGCTTTAGTTCCTGGTTTTTCAACAAGTGAAAGTGATGTTGATGAAGCTTTAAGTGATATTATTCGAGTTTGTAAAGGAAGAATTATACTTGCTACATTTGCTTCTAATATTTATAGAGTAATACATATTATAGAAACTTGTAGAAAAAACAATAGAAAAGTTGCAGCTTTTGGAAGAAGTATGATTAATAGTATAGAGATTGCAAAGTCATGTGGATTAATTAAAGATAAAAGTATTTTTATAACTAGTGATGAAGCAAATAAGAGTAAACCTGAGAATGTTTGTCTTTTATGTACAGGTAGTCAAGGTGAACCACTTGCTGCTTTAAGTAGAATTGCTAATGGAGTGGATTCAAATATTACTTTAATGCCAGATGATACTGTTATTTTTTCAAGTAGTCCTATTCCTGGTAATGCTATGAGTATTAATAGAGTTATAAATAAGTTATATTTAAAGGGTGCGAAAGTATTTACAACTTCAAGTGAAAGTGATATACACACTAGTGGACATGCTAAACAAGATGAATTAAAACTTTTAATACGCTTAATGAAACCTAAATATTTTATGCCTGTACATGGGGAGTATAGAATGCTTAAAGCTCATGCTGATTTAGCTAAAGAGTGTGGCATGGATGATAGTAACACTTTTGTTTTAAAAAATGGTGATATGCTTGCATTATCTCATGGAAGTGTAAAAATATCAGATAAATCTATTCCTATAAATGATATTTATGTTGATGGTAAGAGAATTGATGATATTGGAAGTTCTGTTATAAGAGACAGAAAAACTATGAGTACCGATGGAGTTTTAGTAGTCATATTAAACATTGATACAGAAAAAAGAAAACTTTTATTAGATCCTAATGTAACAACTCGTGGATTTGTTGTTGTTAACGAGAATCAAGATCTTATAAATAGTATTCAAAGAAGGGTTAAAACTATAGTTTTAAGTGAATTTAAAAAGAATAACTTAAATGTTACTGATTTAAAAAATAGAATTATTTTAGAATTAAAGTCTTATATTATTGATTCAACTGGTAGACGTCCTATAATTATTCCTATGATTTTAGATTGTAAAAATAATTAATTTAATTAGAAGCTAAGTCTGTAAAGTTTATGTTATCATAACTATTAAGTTTACTTTTATTATTTCGTAGTAAGTAAAATTAAAATAACGCATTTCAAAATGCGTTATTTTGCTATCTCTTCAGCACGAGTTTCTCTAATTACAACTACTTTAATTGTCCCTGGATATTGCATTTTTTCTTCGACTTGATCTTTTATTTCTCTTGCAATTTTATAAGATTCTAAATCATCAATTTCTTCTGGTTTTACAATTACTCTTAATTCTCTACCAGCTTGCATTGCAAATGTTTTGTCAACACCTTTTACACTGTTGCCTATTTCTTCTAGTTGTTCTAATCTTTTAATGTAGTTTTCTAATGAATCGTTTCTTGCTCCAGGTCTAGCTGCTGATAGTGTATCAGCAATTGCTACTAATTCACTTATTACATGAGTTGGCTTTTTATCTCCATGATGACTTTCAATAGCATTAATTATTATTTCTCCTTCTCCATATTTCTTGGCAAATTCCGCACCTAATTCTACATGGGATCCTTCAACTTCAAAATCTATAGCTTTTCCCAAATCATGTAATAATCCAGCACGTTTAGCTAATGCTACATTCTCTCCTAATTCACTTGCTAATAATCCTGCTAAATTACCTACTTCTATAGAATGTTGTAAAGCATTTTGACCATAACTTGTTCTAAAGTATAGTTTTCCTATCAAGTCTACTAATTCTGGATTAACTCTAGTTATACTAAGTGAGAATAATGCTTCTTCTCCTTTTTCTCTAATTAAAGCTTTAAAGTCTTCACAAGTTTTATCATATAATTCTTCAATTCTTGCTGGATGTATTCTACCATCTTTAATTAAACCTTCTAAAGTAACCTTTGCTATTTCTCTTCTTAATGGATCAAAAGATGATAAAACTATTATTTCTGGAGTATCATCTATAATTAAATCTACTCCTGTTATAGCTTCTATTGTTCTTATATTTCTACCTTCACGGCCTATAATTCTACCTTTCATTTCATCGTTAGGTAGTGATACCGTTGTAACAGTCTGTTCATTTGCAACATCAGTTGCGTATTTTTGCATACTTGCAACTAGGTATTCTTTTGCTTTTCTGTCTGCTTCTAATTTAGCATCATTTTCACGTTCTCTTAAATATATTGCAATTTCTCCAGACATCTCGTCTTCTACTTTTCTCATTACCATTTCTTTGGCTTTTTCTTTTGTAAAACCAGATATACTTTCTAACAATGCTAATTGTTCTTTTAAAATAGACTCCATTTTTGCGTCTTTTTCTTGAATTTCTTTTTGGCTTGCTAATAAATCTTTATCTCTAGCGTCTAAACCACGCTCACGTTCTTGCAAAAGTTCATCACGTTTATTTAGATTTTTTTCTCTTTCATCAACAGATTCTTTTAATTCTGCGATTTCTTTTTTCTTCTCTTTTATTTCGTTATCTGTTTGTTCTTTTAACTTATAACTTTCTTCTTTTAATTCTAGTAGTCTATCTCTTTTTGTTTTTTCTGCTTCTTTCTCAGCTTTTTCAATTAATTTATCAGCTTCTTTACGAGCGTCGTTCAATCTAATTTTATTCATTATCACTATGAACATAGCTCCTACAAATAATCCAATTAATAATGCCAAAATGGAGATAATTATATAATTCATTTCAATTCCTCCATTACTATTATTTTTTATAGAAGTTGTACTTCTAATTCTATTTTAAAGACATTTTCTAAATAAGTCAATGAGATTTTAAAATAACCCTAAAAAATAAAGTTTTTAAACAAAAAAATTCCTTAGTTTTGGAATTCTATTGTAATTGTGTAGAGATTATATTATCTAGCATTGTATTGCCATATGCTCGTCTAGTCATTTCACCCATTTCTATTTCTCCCATTGATATATTTTCTATTGCTATTACCATATTTTCAAGTATTCCTAATGTATTAGTATCATATTCTTGATCTTTATTATAATCATATTTAAACTTGCCATTACTAGAATGAATACGGGTTACTATAGTGTTTACTTTCTCTAACTCTATGTCTGTTAATTTATCATTATATGTTATATCTGTAGTCTCTTCTGAATCATCACTTAATTTTGTTTTTGTTATTAGTTTATATTCTCCATTTTTCTTTACTTTTAATTCATAAAAACTTTTTTGGTCTCCGTTATCTTGCATTTTTATATCTATAATTGTTTTTTTATTCAATATAAATATTATTAAAAATATTATTAAAATTACAGCTATTATAGCTATTCCCATTGTCAAAATTTGCTTTTTTTTCATAAAATCACCTTTTTCTTCTTGTTTATATTATACTATAAATTATTTAAAATTTCCATATATAGAAAAAAGCACTTGTCGTGCTATTCTTCTGTTGATGGCTTTGTTGCATTTTTAAAATTGTAATGTTCTCTTACTTGACTCTCTAATTCATTTAATAATTCTTTGTTATCTTTAAGCAAGTTTTTAACATTTTCCTTACCTTGTCCTATTTTTTCTCCTTTATAAGAATACCATGCCCCACTTTTTTCTACTATATTTAATTCAGCTGCTAAATCAACAACTTCTCCTTCGTGGCTAACACCTTCTCCATACATTATTTCTACTTCTGCTGTTTTAAAAGGAGGGGCAACTTTATTTTTAACAACTTTTACAACTGTTCTATTTCCTACTACATCTGTTCCTTGTTTTATTTGCTCAGCTCGGCGGACATCCAATCTTATTGATGAATAGAATTTTAAAGCACGACCACCTGGAGTTGTTTCTGGATTTCCAAACATAACGCCTACTTTTTCTCTCAACTGATTTATAAATATACATATTGTATTTGTCTTATTAATAGCTCCTGATAGTTTTCTTAATGCTTGTGACATTAGTCTTGCTTGTAATCCTACATGGCTATCTCCCATTTCGCCTTCAATTTCTGCTTGAGGAACCAATGCTGCTACAGAGTCTATAACTATTATAGACATAGCTTCACTTCTTACTAATGCTTCACATATTTCTAAAGCTTGTTCTCCTGTATCTGGTTGACTTAATAATAGTTCATTAATATTAACGCCTAAATTTTTAGCATATACAGGATCTAAGGCATGTTCTGCATCTATGAAAGCTGCTCTCCCTCCAGACTTTTGTACTTCAGAAATCGCATGTAAAGCAAATGTTGTTTTACCACTTGATTCTGGGCCATATATTTCTATTATTCTTCCTTTAGGATATCCTCCTACACCTAAAGCTACATCTAACATTAAGCTACCAGATGACACTACATCAATATCTTTTACACCATCTTCGCCTAATTTCATTATTGCGCCTTTTCCAAATTGCTTTTCAATATCTTGTAGCACTTGATCTAATGTTTTATCTTTTCCTTCATTTTTAGTTAATTTACTCATAATAAATTTATATCCTCCTACTTCATGATTTTATTTTACCTTTATTTGTTATATTTGTCAACATTTTTTCGAACGATTGTTTTATAAAACAAATATTCATTTTCTTTTAGACTTGTAAATTTTATTTTAATCTAGTATTACATTTATGTCAAGTTAAATCTATGTTGTATCTAGTCTTTGGAAAATAAAAAAAATTCCTAGTCAAAAAGGAACTTTTTATTTTTTACATAGTATTCTACTCCGCTAAAAACAGATAACACTGTAGCTGCCATAATTAAAAAGTCTGCAACTCTAATACCTTTTAATTCGAAAGGCAAATTATAAAATAGCATTAATGTTATTCCAAACATCATACATGCTGTTTTAAGTTTTCCTGCTTTACTAGCGCCTATAGCACCAACTTTATTTCCAACTATCATTTTTATTGAATCTACTATTGTATCTCTTGATATTATTATCACAGGAATTATCATATGGCAACGACCTGTGCATGCTAATATTATCAATACTCCATTTACTAAAATTTTATCAGCAATTGCATCCATTACTTTTCCAAAATCAGTAACCATATTATACTTTCTAGCGATGTGTCCATCTAAGCTATCTGTTATTGACGCTATAAAGAATAGTAATCCTGAAATTAAATATTTTACTTCTACTTGTATGCTCCCATTAACTAGTATTGTAGGAAAGTTTATTCCTATTTTTTCTAATGGAAATACTAATAATATTAAAACTACTATAGATAAAATAATTCTTGAAATAGTAATTTTATTTGGTAAATTCATAGATATAATCACTTCCTATATTAATATTTTCTTCTTTTAATTTATTTAAAACCATGTTTACTATTATAAATGTTATACAAACTAGAATTACTGTTAAAACTCCAATAAAATAAATAGGTTTTAGTTTTGCTTTTTGAACTTTTTTTCTTGTATAAGGTGATGAAATTTTCTTTCTAGTTTCTATTTCATTTTGCTTTTCTATTTCTTTAACTTTTTGTTCTATTTCTGCCACTGGTATTTTTGATGTGAAGTCAAATACAAAGTCATTAAATTCTTCCATTATTTTTTCTTCATCAACATTTAAGTAAATAGCATATTTTCTTACTAAATCTTTTAAGAAAAATATATCTTTAAAGGCATTAACATTACCATCTTCTAAGTTTTCTAACTGTGGCATAGTAATATTCATGTCTTTAGCTGCTTCTTCTGCTTTAATACCAATTTCTTCTCTTTTTTCCTTAAATATTATTCCTATATCTTTCATAGGTTCTCCTTTATTAAAATAAATATCTAATAAGCCATTTTCTGTACCCTAAAAGGGCGGTAAACATTTATCTAGTTTCAAAAAAACTCCTTCACTCCATTCAATTCTTTTGTGAAGACTCCCCTACCAAATTTGGGTTTCTCGCTCGTGGGGTTTACCTCGTTCCACTCTCCTTATTCCTAAAGAGCATCGTCACTATGGCACTTTTATACCTAATCAAATCAGTTCTTGATTTTTTCAGAGCCGTTAGCAAAGCTACCTAAGGTTATTTTTTCCCTTAGCACGAAACACTATAGTCATCTCAGACTATGCGAGTATGGACTTTCCTCTACATAATTATATGCAGCGTTTACCTAAGATATTTAATTTTCTTCACCGTATACTATTTTTTCTAGTTCTCCAAGTCTTCTTAATATATCTACATTTGTAACTCCTTTGTTTGTTTCTGCAACACTTAGAGTTGATTTTAGTTTTCTTATTTCTTCTTTGAGCTTTGAATTTTCTTGTAGTATTTTGCGCATTTCACTATCATAACTAGCTAATAAATTGTCATATTCGGCATAATCATTTATTATGACATCTAAAAACTTGTCGACTTCTTGAGGTCTATATCCTCTAGCATCGATTTTAAATTGTTTTTCGAGTATATCATTTTTTGTCAATTGAATTCTCTCTTCTATCATATCAATGCCCCTTTTCCATTATAATTGTACAATGTTAGACTTTTTTTGTCAAATATAACAATCATTTTAGTTATGAAATTTTCATGTCAGCCAAATATTACATAAGTATAATATAAGATAAATAATAATAAAAATATTGCACCTTCTTTTTTGCTTATTCTATAATCTTTGAAGGAAAACATAAATAATAATACTGCTGCGCCCATCATCATTATTAAATCTACAGCATTTATATTTATATTTGAAATACTTCCAATTATTGCTACTGGAATCCCAATTACTACTCCTATATTAAATATATTACTACCAACTACGTTTCCTATAGCTATGTCATATTCTCCTTTTTTAGTTGCTACAACACTTGTGACTAATTCTGGCAAAGATGTTCCTAAAGCTATTATTGTGAGGGATATCATTCGTTGTGTAACTCCAAGTGAAACTGCAATGTTTGAGGAAGAATCTACTACAAAGTCGCTACCAAATATTATTGCTAATATGCCTAAGGTAGTGAATATAAAAGATTTTAATAATGTTATTTTTTCTTCGTTCTCTTGTTTATCTTTTTTCTTTTTCATCATTGATACTAAGTAATATATAAATATAAGAAAGAAAAGTATTAATACTATTCCATCGCTTCTTGTAAATGAATTTACTAGCGATTTATCAAATAAGTGGTCAGTTAATAACACGGCAAATAGTGTAGAAAATAATATAGTTATAGGTAATTCTTTTTTTACTGTGTTATCTTTTACAGTAAGTGGATGTACTAAAGAAGCAACTCCTAATATAAGTAGTACGTTTAAAATATTACTCCCTATGACATTTCCTAAAACCATATCTCCATTATTTGCTAAAAGTGAGCTTACACTAACTGCGAATTCTGGAGCTGATGTTCCAAATGCTACTATTGTAAGACCTATTAACATTTTAGGCATTTTAAAATTAGATGCTAATCCACTAGCACCACTTACAAATATATCTGCTCCTTTTATTAAAATTACAAATCCTATTATTAACAAAATTATATCTATAATCATTTTTAATCCCTCTTTATTTTATGTTTTGATTATATCATAATATTAATATTTTTTATATAAAAATGATATTATTAATATTTGTGATAAATAAAAAAAGATTGTCTTCTGTAACGCAACAGATACAATCCTATTTAATAAACAAACAAATTTATAGAGTTTTATTTACTTTAGTTATTTTTGAAAGTTATTTTAGTTTCTAAAATTTTATTTGTTAATTCATCAATTAATTCATTGAACTTTTTATCTAATGTTTCATTCATATTCTTCACCCATTTATAATATAAATTAGTTTGAATTTTTTTTCATTAGTTACGACAAAAATAGATATTCTTTTTATGAAAGTTTTTCTAAAATCCAGCTTGGATCTTCTTCTTTTTCTTTTGTTATTGTTATTTTATATTTAACTTGACTTAATTCTGTATTTTCTATTAAATTATATAAATCTGTTGTATCTATCTCAATATATTCTAATTTATTATCATTTAAAATGGCATTTAATTTAATTTTTCCTTTATTAGTTACTAATATACTAGTTTTATTAAAATTATTATAAATTCTTATCACATCTTTGAGTAAGTATGTATATGTAATTTTTCTTTGATTTTCTTTTGTTTCTTCAATGAATTCGCCTTCGCATTTTAATAATTCTTTAATATTAGTTAAATTTATAAAAGTTTTATCAAAATCGAAATCTATAAAATTTTCATTTTTTATAAAATTATTATTTTCCATTACGTAGTAGACATTATTAGCTTTAATAAATTGTGTTTGATTTTTATGATATTTTTTTTGACCTACTTCAATTGTATCAATTTTTTGATAATCCAAAGTTATTGCATCATCATCAAGTGTTAAATGTACCATCATGCTGTAAAAATTATCATTTATTTCAGATAATTGTTTTAATGTTTCATTATCAGTTATTTTATTAGATTTTTCTGGTTCTTTAGGAGTTTTACCTCTATTGACATCATCAAATACACGATTAAAAATTACTATAAATATTCCTACTGCAAATATTCCACCATATATTAAAAACTTTTTTAGTAATGTTTTTTCTTCTGTCTGATTTAAATCTTTATTCATTTAAAACTACTCCCTAATAATTCTTCTTTTTTTCTTCCATTTATAAAATCAGATATATTCATTTCTTTTTTTCCACTAGGTTTCAATTTTGTTATAATAACAGAACCAGTTTTACATTTCACTGTCATTCCATCTTTTGTTATTTCTGTTATTTCGCCAGCTGATCCAGTTTCTTTTTCACTTAATTTCGATGAGGTTATTTTTATTATTTCTCCATTTAGTATTGCATAGCCTATTGGATAAGGATATAACCCTCTTATTTGATTAAATACATCTCTTGCAGGGCGATTAAAGTTTATTTTTTCTTCTTCTCTAGTAATATTGTAGGCGTATGTTACTTTACTTTCATCTTGAACAATTCTGTTATTTGTTCCTTCAAATATAGACGGTAATGTTTTTATAAGCAATGAAGCTCCTATTAAACTTAGTTTATCATGTACAGTTCCTACATTATCAGTATCTTCTATTTTTATTTTTTCTTGTGCGATTATATCTCCTTTGTCCATTTCTTCAGACATATACATAATAGTTATTCCTGTTTCTGGCAATCCATTTATAATACTTTTATGTAAAGGTGCTCCTCCTCTTAATTCTGGCAGTAATGAAGCATGCACATTTATTGCACTATATTTTGGAGTGTATAATAATTCTTTAGGTATGATTTGTCCATACGCACAGGTGATTATTATATCTGGATTATATTTTAAAATTTCATTATATTCTTCTTTTATTTTTATAGGTTGAAAAACTTTTATATTATTATTAAGTGCTTCTTTTTTTACTGGTGTTGGTTCTAAAGTCATGTGTCTACCAACTTTTTTGTCTGGTTGAGTCACTACTAAAATTACATTAGTTTTTTCAATAAGAGATTTTAATACTGGAACAGCAAAATCTGGAGTTCCCATAAATACTACTTTTTTATCTTTCATAAATTATCTCCTTTATTTTTTATATTATATCAAAAAATTGACATTTTTTATAGAAGATTTAATGGATTTAGGCTTATATCCAATCTTACTTTATCAGATATAAATAAATCGTTTATCTCTTTTAAGACTTTTAATAAATTTTCTTCTTTTTTATATTTTATTATTATTTGAAAATAATATTTATTTTTCAGTTTGAATACACTAGCGGTTGAGGGTCCCAAAATGATAAAATTTTCAGTTAGTTTATTAAGCAATAAGTTTTTTACTTTGTTACTTTCATTTCTGGCAATTTCATATTCTGGACTTATTATTTTTATAGAACATATATAAAAGTATGGTGGATATTTTAATTGTTTTCGAATATTCATTTCTTGTTTATAGAATTTTAGATAATCATTTTCTTTTACACATTCTAGACAATAATTAGTTGGATTATATGTTTGTATTATTACTTCACCAGGCAATTCATATCTTCCTACTCTTCCACTTATTTGCATTAATAATTCAAATGTTCTTTCACTGCTTCTAAAATCTGGAATATTAAGAGCTGCATCGGCATTTATAACTCCAACTAGAGAAACATCTTTGAAATTTAAACCTTTTGATATCATTTGAGTTCCAATTAATATATCATACTCATGATTTTTAAAGCTTTCTATTATTTTTGCGTGTGATCCTTTTCTTGATGTAGTATCTAAATCCATTCTTATTATTTTAGATTGTGGAAATGTATCTTTTATAATGCTTTCTAATTTCTCTGTACCCATTCCTAAATCTTTTATAGCTTCTTCTTTACATGATGGACATATTTTAGTCATCTTAGTGGAATACCCACAGTAATGACATCTTAAATTATTAGAGCTTTTGTGGTAAATTAGTGATATTTCACAATTAGGACATTTCCATACATAGCCGCATGAAGAACAACTCATAAATGTAGAATAACCTCTCCTATTAAGAAGTATTATAGCTTGTTCTTTTCTATTTAAACACATAGTTAATTTTATTTTTAATTCTTCACTTATAATAAAATTTCTTTTTTTTATTTCCTTGTTCATATCAATAATATTTATTTTTGGTATTTTTTCACTTACCCGATTAGTCAATGATACAAGCTTAAATATTCCTTTTTGTCCACGGGCATATTGTTCCAAAAGTGGAGTTGCACTACCCATTAAAACGTACGCATTGTGTGTAAATCCTCTAGTTAAAGCTATGTCAATTGCATTGTATTTTGGGTTTACATCTTGTTTAAAGGAAGGACTTCCACATTCATCTATTATTATTACACCTATGTTTTCAAGCGGGGCAAAAATGGCGCTTCTTGCTCCAACAACTATATTTACATCTTTATTTACAATGCGCCTGTATTCATCATATTTTTCCCCTTCACTTAAACCACTGTGAAGAACCGCTACATTGTTACCAAATTCATTTATAAATCTTCCTACTATTTGTGGAGTAAGACTTATTTCTGGAACAAGCATTATAGCTGTTTTATTTTGATTAACTATTTCTTTTATTAATTTTATGTATATTTCTGTTTTTCCACTTCCCGTTACTCCATGTAATAAAATATTTTTATTATTACTATTTATTATTTCCTTATATGCTAATTCTTGTTCTTTAGTTAATTCTATTTTTAATTTGGTTTCTTTTAAATATTCAATTTTTCTATTTATTTCATTTGATTTCAATAATACTATATTTTTTTCAATAAGAGTTCTTAAAGATGAACAGTTAATTTCTTTTCTTTCAATTTCATTTAATTCAATAAGTTTATTTATTATTTCTAGTTCTTTTTTATTTTTTTTACTTTTTTCTATGTATTGTTTTATATCAACTTCTGGATTAATAAAACACAAAGTTTTAGTTTTTATATTTATATTAGTTTTATTTGAAGCTTTTAATGCTTTTGGGAACATTATTTGATATGCACTTATCAATGTTGATAATGTTGTTTTTTGAATATATTTACCTAATTCAATTAGCTCTTTGTTTAAGCAAAATATACTTTCTACTATTTCAGTTATTTCTTTATATTCCACATTGCTATCAATAATACTTTTTATTTCAATTACAAATCCTTCTACTATTTGATTACCAAAAGGCACTAGAACTTTATGCCCAACTCTTATTTTATCAATCAACCGTGTTGGGACTAAATAGTCAAAGGTCTTATCAAGTGACTTTACACTATATTCTATCAAAACTGCCGCTATCATATATAAGGGTTATAAAGAAGTTCATGAGATAATGTAGTACTGTCTCCATGACCAGGATAAAGTTTTGTTTCAGGATTAATTTTTTTTAATTCTCTTAAACTATATGCCATTTCTTCTTCGTCTCCTCCTTCTAAATCCATCCTTCCTATACTTCCCTTAAATATAAAATCCCCTACAAATAAATCGTTTGTTTTTTCGAAGTAAAATGATACACTATCTTTTGAATGCCCTTTGGTATTAAATATTTGAAACTTGAATGGACCTTCTTTAAATTTTCCTATTGTTTTATAATCATATATTTTTGAACTGTATTTCTCAATGAAATAGTTTAAAGCTCCAATATGGTCATAATGATAATGAGTGATAAAAATGCTTAATAATTCTAAATTGTTTTTATTTAAGTATTCTTCTATTTTATGTTCTTCGCTACTTGGATCAATTATAATTGCGCAATTATTTTGACTTAAAATATAACAATTGTTATCAAGTGGCTTAAGTATAAGTCTTTCTATTTTCATAATCTATTTTGTAGAAATATTATATTTTATTTAACTACTTCCTTTCTAAATATTTTTATTTATGTTATATCTGGAAAATAACTGAAATAATTTTATATTTTACAGTTAATTTTTAAAACATGTCTATTATTTTATCTAATTTGTCAATAACTGTATACCCTTTTGCGTTAAGTTTAGTTGAAAATTTAATAGAAATTCCACCTGCTTTTTCCCATTCTTTTAAATTTCCTGCAAAATCATCAATTAATATAGCACCTTCTGTATGAACCATTTTTGTTTTAGAAATATTTTTAGGACAAATAATCACAGTAATATCTTTAAAGAATTTTCTAATATACTTTACTTTATCAGACCCTTCTTTTATAGAATGACAATGCGTAAGTATACTTACTTCGAATTTTTCGCTATTTAAGATTTTTTCAATACAATTAATTCCATCATTTATTATGTATTTATCTTTTAATATTTTACTATAATCAAAATTCTTATAAAAATTTGCATCGCTTAATTCATATCCTTCTTTAGTGGCAGTTTCATAAAGTATGCTAATAGTATCTAAAATTACTCCATCAAAATCTATATATAATCTTTTCATCTTTATCACTTCTCTTTCTTTTATATTTATCATTATAGAATACATACTTTTGTTTGTCAATATAAAAAAGATTTCATTTAAAAAATCTGAAATCTATTTTTATTTCTTTTTATGTTTTTGCGTTTTTTCTTTTTTCTTTGGCGCTTTTTCTAGTAAATATTCGAATAAGAAACTAAAAGATACTGTTAAAATAAATACTAATAAAAAGTGAATTATAGAATTATCTACTAAGTATTTGTTAAGTGATAATAACCCACTTAATTTTACTATGATTACTATAAACCAAGGATGTATTATGTATATTACTGTACTTACTCTTCTTAAATATTTTTCTTCTTTTCCTTTATTATTTATAAGATACATAAATAGGAATACCATTAGTGGTACTAGGAACAAATACATACTTGAATGTTTTTGAAATGCTTGAGAATGAAGAATATATCCTTCTATTAACATTAATAATAATGATATAATTATCAGTATTATGTTTTTGCCTTTTTCTATTTTTAATTTTTTATCATTTGTTAAATATCCTAAATATAAGAACATTGGAACATAAAACAATCCATTTCTTGAATAATCAAATATTTTAAAAATATAATCATAGAAATGTTCTAAGAAACCTATACCTTTTATTAAGTCATAATAACTATCTCCTAATAGTCCAATCATAAATAATATTATAAAAATTATACTAGCAGGTTTTTCTTTTACATTTTTTAATATAAAATATGTTACCCAAGTTCCTAATATTAATGCTGGAAAATACCAAAGATGATAAAATGTTCCAGTTACAAATAATGCTTTTATTATTCCTAAGAATGTTATATCACTAAATACCCCATTATAAATATTTATTGGTAAATATACCACTATACTTATTAAATAATAAATTAATACCCTTTTTGTGTAATCCATTAACACTTTTTTGTCTTTTAGTGCTTTCTTTATTATAAAGTGTCCAGTTATCATTATGAATAGTGGTACTGCTATTCTGCAAAATACTTCTGATAATAAGAAACTTACATTAGCATTTAATGACTCTAGTGGAAATGTGTGTACCATTATAATCAAGCATGCCATGATTAATCTCATTTTATCTAGACTTATGTTTATTTTTTTGTTTTTCATTTTTACTCCTCTTTTACTCTATTTTCTTTATTATATCATAGCCTAGATTTTATTTAAAGTCTACTTTTGTTTTTTATTTAAGTCATAATTAACTATAGTATATCTTTTATTTCTTTAGTAATAATTTAAAATAATATTTATGTATTTTATATTGTTAATAAAATAAAATGAGCGGTTTTTGACCACTCATGATAATTATTATTCTTCAATATTTACAAATGTATCTTCTTCTACTTGTTTTTGTTCTTCTTTTTTAGGAACTTGCAATGAAAGTATTCCATTCGTAAATTTTGCTTTAATATCTTCTGTTTTAATATTTTCTCCTATATAGAAACTTCTTGAACATTCTCCAAAATATCTTTCTTTACGAACGTATTTTCCATCTTTTTCATAGTCACTTGAAGTAGTTTTAGCTTCAACAGTTAAGTAACCATCATTTACACGAACTTTAATATTTTCTTTGTTATATCCTGGCAAGTCTATGTCAATAACATAGTCGTTTTCCCTTTCTTTAATATCTGTTCTCATTAATTTGTTTTCACTTTTATTAAAGAACGTATCATCAAATAAGTCTCCTAATAAATCAAAATCATTTCTTCTTGGTATTAACATCATAATATCAGCTTCCTTTCTTTTTATGTGTTGTCCACTATTTATAGGATAGCACATAATATTTTTTTAATACCTGTAAAAAGTTTTTTTCTTTTTACATTTTAATTGTACCACCATATATTAGCACTGTCAAGTAGTGAGTGCTAATATATTTTATTTTTGTATTATTTATTTTTAAAAAATTGTACTTTTTCAATAAATACATTTATGTACACTATCCTTGGTTTGTAATGAAAAAAGATAACTGATTAAGTTACCTAAATTATTGCATTAATGTCAGGTTTGTTCTTGTAGTTAGACTACCCTTAATTTTAAAATCATCTCTTTTGTTAATCCTTAATTTCACATGCTGCTAGTTTTGTTTTTATTTTTTCTAGTTTCTCTATTCATAAATTTTATTTTGAAAATAATACTTTTTCTGAATTATATTGTTTTATTATTATTTTCAATACAACTGCAATTATTATGAATGTTGAAGCAAGCATTGCTATTATGTTTAAATAGTCTATATTATTATTAGTTATATCCGTAAAAAGAAGTGTGTAATTTAAGAAAGGTACTAATGATAATGCTAAATTTGTTTTTATATTTATCATAAACGCGATCATTCCTGGAAAAAAGGAAATGAATGTTATAGGTGTTAATGCACTTTGTGCTTCTTTAAATGTTGAAGATTTACTTGATACTGCTATACATATTCCACTTATTAGAAAAGAATATGCTATTATTACTACTAAAGCAAATATAAGACTTATTGCTGGAAGCATTAGATTAGAGTTCTCGTATATTTCAAACATATTTTCTGAAATTAATAATGCTATTATAGTTAACACTAAACTTAGAATACCAGTTATTATTGAAGATATTGAAACACTTAAGAATTTCCCTATTATTATATCTTTGCTTTTTATCGGAAAAGTTAGTAGTGTTTCTAATGTTCCTCTTTCTTTTTCTCCTGCTGTTGCATCTGTAGCTGGATATGTTGCTGATATAGTAATTGCCATTATTATAAATAGAAAGGCATATACTGTAACATAGTTTGCAAAGAAGTTTTCTGATGTTTCTATTTTTCTATCTAGTGTAATTATGTTTAAAATATTTTCTGAGTCTATATTATTTTCTTTTAAATATGTAGTTTGTAAATACTCTTTATAAGCGTTAAAGTATTTCTCTATTAATTTACTTGAAACAGTTGTAGCTTCTGTGTCGTCTCCTTTTATTGTGTAATTGTTTCCCTCTTTGGTTACATATGAATCAATTATTTCGTTATCAAATTTTTCTTTTAATTTTTCTTCTGTGTCATGTATTCCAAAAATTCCTATGCTTTTTATTATATCTTCTTCTATAGAAGTCATTTCATACGCAAATCCTACACGATTGTAAGAGCTTTGTACACCTTTTGTTTGATATTCAAATAGTGCTGACATTCCTATTACTATAATTGGTATCATGAAAGGAATTATAAGCATCATTGCCAAAGACTTTTTATCACGAAACATTTCTCTAAGTTCTTTTTTTAATATGTTGAGCATTTTATTCTTCATCTTGAGTACCTCCTATTAGTGTGAAAAATGAATCTCTTAAATTAGATGTTTTTGTTTTTTTCCTTATTTCTTCTGGTGTGCCTTCTTCTATAATTACGCCTTTGTTTATCATTATACAATAGTCACATATGTTTTCTGCTTCTTCCATATAATGTGTTGAGTATAGTATTGTTTTTCCAGATTCTTTTTCTCTTTTTATAAAGTCTAATATTATTTGACTAGATAGTATATCTAATCCACTTGTAGCTTCATCTAATATATAATATTTTGGGTTATGTATTAAGCATCTGGCTATGTTTACTCTTTGTGTTTGTCCAGTTGAAAGTTTCTCTATTTTATTATATAGAAAGTCAGACATATTTAATAGTTCTGAAATTTCTTTTATTCTTTTTTCTCTTTCTTTTAATGGTACGTCATATAATTCACAACACATTGTTAATAGTTCATATGCTGAAATTGAATTATATATTTTTGTATTTCCAGAAAGATAAGCTATCATTTTTTTGATTTCTATTTCATTTTTTTTGAATGTTAACCCATCATAGTCAATACTACCACTTGTAGGTTCTAATATACCTGCGACCATTCTTAAAAGAGTGGTTTTTCCTGCTCCGTTTGGGCCTAATATTCCTATTATTTTTCCTGTTTCTGCTTGAAATGTTATTCCATTGTCAGCATAAAATTCTGTTTTATTTTTGTTTTTATCATATTTTATAAATTTTTTCTTTATGTCTTTTACTGTTAACATTTTTCCTCCTTCAACCATCTGGTTTCTCTTTCATTATAAGCATTTTTAATAAATTTGTCTAGTAACTATAATTAATGCAGTAAAATAGAATAAAAATTCTTCGCAAAGATTTTGGTATAATTATTACAATAA
>CANSWR010000022.1 GCA_947650795.1 uncultured Bacillota bacterium
TTATTGTAATAATTATACCAAAATCTTTGCGAAGAATTTTTATTCTATTTTACTGTTCACCTTCTGAAGACGTTGACTCTTCAATTAGTTTTTCACTTTCTTTAGTTAATTCATTAATTTTAGATATTAAGTCATTGTTTTCACTAGTAAGTCTTTCAATTTCTTGTTCTTTATCTTCAAATTCCTTATTAGAATTACTTGGTACATATTCAACTACTGTTTTACCTTGATATGTAGTCTTTAATATTTCAATACCTCTTTCTTCACTTACTTCAAATGTTTCACCATATGGATAAGTGATATTTTCTTTTAATAATGTCAAACTTGGTTGAACTGTTACTTTTAACTTCATTTAATTTTCCTCTCTTTCTTTCATTCTCAAAGACAAATCTAATAAATTTAGTGCTGTCTTGATTTTTTCTTTTTTATTTTCTTCTTGTTTATTCTCAGCGATATCTTCTTTAACCTCTTGTTTATCTACTACACTTGTATTTTTCATTATGTTTTGAATATATGATGGAATATTCTTATATCTGTTCATTACATTAATATCAAAACTAGCTTTAACTGGTTGTTCACCATTTAAAATTTCAACATCAAAATCTTTGGCCATATCAGTAGCTGAAAACCATTTTTCTTCTGATAAATAGTTCTTAATCTGTTCTTCTGATATTTTTGCTTTAGTATTATAAAGTGGCATCAATACACTATCTTCAATTTTATTTAACATTTCAATAGTTTTTTGCATTTCATCAGCGTTTCCATACGCATAAGTTATAGGTTTATGTATCATAACAACCGAATTTTTATACAAATAAATCTTGTCAGCCTCCATCATCAAATAAGATGCTGCACTTGCACTTATTCCATCAACATAGGCATTAATATTAACTCCATCATTTTTAAGTCTTGCAAGAAGGCTAACCATTGTAGAAGCAACGAAAACATCACCTCCTGGTGAATTAATGAATATATTTAAAGTTTTTATACTATCACCTAGTTTTTCTAACTCTTCTTTAAAACCCAACAAGTCAACTGAAGTTTCATCTTTTTCACCAGTCCAAAAATCGACTTTTGGTTTAGAGACTATCTCGCCATAAATATAAAGATTAGCTTCAGTAGAACTAATGCACTTAAATTCATAAAATTTCTTGTTCATTTACTCATCACCTCCTTTCAATTTACTTTTATATTGGATTCCAATTTGATTAAGTTCAATTGTAGATCCATTACCAACCAAAATGTCTCCTCCAGGTTTTGCTTCCAAATCCAAATAACTTCTTGCTTCATTAGGCGTATAAATAAAATTAGAAACTCCTTTTGAAAGACTTTCTATTTGCGTTTTCAAATCTGCTCTTAAAAGCATTGAAATATTGAATTTAAAGAAATAACCATTTTCTCTTTCATCATCTGAAAGTAGTTTATAATTAAGTTCTTCTTCATACTGTTTTAAAATAAACAATAAAGTATCAACTAAAAAAGCCAAGTTTTGTGATTCACTCGAATTATAACTTGACTTTGAATAATCATTTATTTGAACTGGCTTTATTCCAAACGCAGCTGCGATTTGAAGTGCACTATATTTTTTTAATTCTAAAAACTCATTATCTCCTAGTTTAGTTGTTAATGGTGTTAATTGTGAGCCAATAGGTACAGGAATTATACCTTTAGATGTTTTAATTTTACCTTGAGCATAATTTTCAATGTTTTGTAAAAATTTCTTAACATTTTCATCATTTAAGTCACCAGTATATTGTACTACCGCCTTGGCCGTAAATCCACTATCATAAAGTTTGTTTTGCATAGCCTGTGCTTTTTGGTTTCCTTTAATTGTACTTTTTAACACTTCTCTTACACTTAATCCTTCCAAGCCATCATCACTTATAGATGATTTTAAATGTAATATTTCTTCGCTTGAATATATATATCTTTTTCCTGCATAAGTATATACATACCAAATTTCTTCTGTATCTTTAAGGATTTTCTTATTATCATACCATATTTGAATACATGAATAATCAAGTGGATACAGTTGTAAATTTCTTCCAGAACCTGAAATAAGTGCAATTGCATTTCCATAATGATTTCTAAAGTATTCACACGTGCTCCAAAATGTTGTCGATGTCATAAATTTATTAGGTCTATTTCTAACTACATTAAAAAGTGGATGATGTCTTGCTTCTGTTATTCCTTTGTTTTTAGTTCTTTGCATTAGTTTAAAAGGAAGCTTAGCAACTGATTCACTTAAAATTCTTAAACAAGCAAAGTAAGTTGCTTCTGATCTTACATCTTTATCCAAATCCTTATCTAATCCTAAGAAATCTGCGAGAGCATTCCATTCTTTAGTGCGTTTGTTATCACTAAATAAATTTGATATTTTTTTAAATACTTGCATTATTCCACCTCATTTTCTTTATTCCATCCCATTTTTTCTAAGTAACTACTAAGTTCATTATCTACATTTACTTCTTCTTCAAATTTCATATAAGCTACATGAGCATTAATAGCTGCATCAACTGGATCTATTCTTTTATTTATTTTTCTAGGTTCTTTATCTATTTTAATTTCACCAAATGAATTGGCCACAGTTTTAGCATTATTAACTGACCAACTTAAGAGTTCATTTTTTCTGTCATATTTTACTTTATGATTTTTAATATTAAGTTGCATATCAACTGTTGCATCATTTAAAAATTTTGCACTTTGTGTTACTTCTAATAATGGATGTCCTAATTCTTCTAAATCACTTAAAAAGCCATCAGCATTATGCGGATCATAGCCGATGGTTTTAATATTTAATTTATACTTATTAACTAGTTCTTTTAAAAAGCTAATTATGAATTTATAATCATTTTTATACTCATTTACTCCTCCTGTTACTGTAATTAAATTATTATCTTTCCATATATCATATGGTGCAAGATCTAATTTAATATGTTCTTGTAATCTACCTTTAGGCATGAATGAATGTGAAAATATATAAAACTCTTCATTTTCTAGCGGAAATTCTAATGATAATGTTGTTAAGTCTCCACCATGTGATAAGTCTAAACCACAAAAACAAGATTTACCTTCATAATCTTCTAATACTTCATCACTTGCACAAGCTAACCAATGTTCAAATTCTATATATTTATTTTCTTCATCTTGTGACCATAGATTTAATGTCTTAGTCTTAAAGTCTCTTAAATCTTCTCCACCCATGTCTTTAGCTGTAGCTGCTGCATCTCTTATTGACTGCATTCCTTTTTCTGATAAAGCAAGATAAGGATTTGCCTTTATGTAATTTCTTTCATCCCAAATATCATCTCCTTTATCAAGCGTATGAATATCAACAAAAAAATCTTCTGCTGTAACTACTCCTTCAAGTATTCTTATTGCATAATTGTCCATAGAATAGCTAAAACTTGTTGGTCCTATATCAGTTCCTCTTGTTGTTATCATTGATACAAGTGTTTCATCAAGTGAAACAGTACCATTATAAAGAACTTTATAAACTTTATTATCTTTATGTTGGTGAATTTCATCTATCGAAGAAAATATTGATCTAAATCCATCATCTAATCCTGCTTCTTTCGACAAGGCTTCGATAGTTGAGTTTGTTAGATTACAAATGATTTCCGATTTATATTCTTTTATTTCAAACAAATCAGATAAATCTTCATCAGCTCTTATAAAAGACATCATTGCTTCTAAAGCTATTTTTGCTTGACGTTTTTTTGTTGCTGCTGTAAATAATTTACCATAATTATAACCACAAAAATTACCGATGTAAGTTCCCATTATACCATTTTCAAATGATTTTCCATTTTGTCTTGCTACAGATTTATAACTTCTTCTAAATCTTCTAAAACCATTTTGTTTCTTCCAACCAAAGCGACAACCTATATCAAAAATTTGTGATCCGATTAATTTAACAGGTCTTGGTTCAGTACCTTCAATAATAGTTAATGTTTCTGCATATTCTAAAATTTTTTCACTTGCATCTATGTCCCAATAGTAAGGAAATTCTTTTGTATTCTGTTTTTCTAAATCTTTTAAATGACGAGCACAAGCTAATTTATGATAAAGTCCACAAAAAACTTTTCCTTCTACTACCTGACGAGCATATTCAGTAACTCTATCTTTCTTCTTCATTTCTTAACTGCGAACTTAGAAAATTTATTTTTCTTTGGTTCTTCTGGTCCTTTCGGAATTACCATTTTTGCTCTTGATGTTACTGTTAAACCTAAATCACTAGCTAATGCTCTCACTTGCTTGAGAAGTTTATCATGTACTTTTTGAATATCTGTGACTTTATCAATATTAAATTTAGAACTATTAATCGCTCGTTGAAGTCGTCGGTCAATTTTCTTATATTCATCATTCGTAATTACATATCTTGCTAGTGTTTCCTCATCAAGTTCAGTTATGATTTTAACATGTTTTAACTTAGTGGCGATTTTATTAAATTCTTCTTTTTGCGATGTATTTAGATAATCTGGAGTCTTTATATCAATTAGGTCAACTTTTACTTCTGTTTCTTTTCTTTCCTGGATTTCTTTCTTTGTTAAATGCTTTTTCCCCTTAGCAACTACAAGGTCTACAGGTTCCTTCCTCCTCCCCATCCAAACCACCTCCAAAATTTTCAAAAAGGGAATTTTTTCTACAAATTACTCCTCTGCACCGTTCTCCTTAAGCAGACTCATATTTTTTTACCTACCCCTGGGTATTATAATTTTTAAAAATTTTACGTCTATTTTTTGCCTATTTTTATGAATTTTTAACTAATGTCTTTTTTTATTAGTTTTTCTTAACTTTATTTCGCCCGTTGAGCTCTATTAAAATTCGTCAAGTAATCATCACTAATTTTAGGTAATAAGTTGGTGATTTTTATTGTCTAATTCTCTTTTCCTGCTTTGAAATCTTTTATGGCGTTTATTGTGACAATTAACACATAATGCTTCTAAGTTATCATAATCTAGCCTGAGTACCCACCCTTCTTCAGTTTGAATAGGTTTAATATGGTGTACTTCTACAGCTAGTCTTGAACACTCTTCACATTGATATTGTTCGGCACTTAGTTTCTTTTCTTTTAATTGTTTCCAAGGCTTTGAATTGTAAAAATTTTTATACTTAGGATCACGACTTTTATTATACTTATTATCTCTTTTTCTTTTATATTCTTCTTTATTTGTTTCTACTATTAGCATACATTCTGAACAATACACTTGTGGATGTGAAATAGGCTTTTTACATCTTCTACATAATTTATAAATCATGTCTACCTCCAAACAAAAAAGAACATAAATCAATTATGCTCTAAAATGTTTAATTAGAAATACATACTCATTATGATTAAAACCATAATTTTCAAACTGCATTTCTAATTAAATAAATCAATGGATTGGTTATACCAATAAATGAAATCATATTAATTTCATTTTACACATTATATAATAAAAATAATGGCATGACAAGGGCACAGAAAAGGGCGCTAGTAGGACATTTTAACAACCAAGCTCATCTATGCTATTATTTGGAAAGAATAAGATTTTAAGCCTATTTATAAGAGAATTTTTATTTCTATCTACAGTCTTGACATCACACTTTAAATACTCTGCTATTTCTTCTCTATTTTTATGGTCAAAATATTTTAATTCTATTATTATAAAATATTTTTCTTTCCTAAAGTCATTTAATATTCCATTTACCCACTTTATTTGCGAATTAATTATATGATTTCTTTGTAAAAGATCATTAATCTTTTTTTCTACAAGTTCATCTTCATTCATTCTTCCATAAGTATTATCTGGAACTACATGTGCACCTTTACCTGACGGTTTCTTAACTATACCAAATTTTTTTAATTCTTCTATTAACTTTTTGTTGTGATTTATTGACTCTTTTAATTGTGGCATCAAATAAAGTAGTTGCTCAGTTTGCTGAAAAGTAGTTTTCTTTTCTTTGATTTCAAAACCATTTTTTCTTAAGGTTTCAAATACTGTATTAACTGTTAGATTTATTATTTCACTTTTATTCTTTTCATCGTCCACAAATATCACACTCCTATTTTTCTTCTAATTTAATTATTTTATCAAGATACTCTAATACTTTTACAATTATTTTTTTTAAATCTTTTGCTGGAGTTTCTTCAGGTATTATTTCATTAATTGAAGCAATTTGTTTAGCAATTTCAAACCAATAACCATTAATTATAATTTCTTTATCATTCATTTTGCCTATCCTCCTATTCTTTGGGCATTTCATAAACATATGTGTTTATTTGTTCTATACTTGTATTGTCTTTAATTTTTTTGTATAATTCCAGTTTTTATAAAACTAAGCTTTAATGTATTTTGTATTACATCAAATCCATTTACTCTTAATTGTCTAACACAATATAGTCCTCTTTTGTCTTGTGTTCTTACCCACAAATCCATCTTATGCACTTTCCTTTCTCATATAACTTTGAGCTTTACTATTTGGTGCATGTGTTACTTTTGTTTTTTGAATCATAGGTCTTTTACCTTCTGGTAGTGTTCTTCTTAAATATCTATCAGATTTTAACTCTTCATTTTCCTTTTTTAGTTTATTATTCTCTTTTATTAAGCCACCAGTTGATCCATTAAGCTTTCTTATCTTTTCACCTGCTGTTATTACATCACTTTCGAGAAGTGAAATACGTCTTTTATAGGTTGCTAGTATTGTTTCTAAATTTTTGTTATCTTTTTCATATGTTGTTAAAACTGTTACTATTTTCTTATTTTTAGTTTTCTCAACTGCTAACTCTTCTATTAATTCTTCATATTCTTTTTTATTAACTATTTTAAACATTGCTTCCTCCTTATAAAAAACCAAAACTTACCCTATTAAATCTCAATATCAATTGATGATAATTGCAACAATTTTTTCTTCAAAATGCTAATTCTTGTTTTTAAATAAAGATTTTCTTTTTCGAGTTGAATTAATCGATTAATAAAATCTTGTCTACTAAAATTTTTAGTCTTATTTATCATTTTTTCATGTTGAATTTTGTATACAAAATATTTTAAACTATCTATACTATCTTCCATTTTTTCCTCCAATATAAATAGATTCTCTTTCTTGTGATACATCTTGCATATCCCACATAACATAAAGTAAGGTGACATCAGGAGTTTCATGATTATACATTTTTTGTAGCGTTATAAGTGAACCACCATTTTTATAAAACATATAGCCAAAAGTTTTTCTCAAACTATGAAGTCCAAATTTAAAGTCAATTCCACAGGCGTTAATAACTTTAGGAAAAAGTACTTCTTTGCAATTTTGACGAGTGATCGGGTATATAACTTGAAAAGATTTACCATCTTTAGTATCTTTTTTCTTTTGACCCATGAATAAATAATCATTGATTTTTAAGTTGTACTTGTTAACATATTTCATAATATCTTCATGCAATTGTTTATTCATTCTAAAATGTTGCCATTTTTTAGTTTTATTTTCTTTAATAGACACATAACCTTTTTCTACATCAGATACTTTAAGTTGAAGTAAATCTTCTGCTCTAAATGCTGTATTAAATCCTATCAAGAATAACATACGATTTCTATCTGCTTGGTATTTTTTTATTTTACTTTTTGCATGGTCACATTCAAATTGAAGATAATCCATAACTCTTTTTAAAAGTTTTTCATCTTTTATTGGAAGAGTTGGTTTCTTACCTCCTGTTGATTTAATACGTCTTTTATACCCCATTTCTATCACTCCTATTTCTAACTTATAAAACTTTACAAAGTTACTAATTCTGACAAGTTTTTTATAAGATTTTTTAAATACTAAATATTCCTAGAATTTATCAACATTTGTGTTAAGTTATTAACATTAATTTTTTAAAAAAACTTGCCTAACTTTTATTGTTACGTTAGTTGTACTCAATTAACTACTTTTTGACTACCAAAGCAATAGCCAATATTTTCTACAATTAACTCAAGATTATATATCTTAATTCCTTCTTTTTCTTTTGGGTTTTGATGTAACCTTCCAGTAATTTCTATGAAGTCACCTTTTTTAACATATTCCACAAAACTTTCAGCCTTTCCATCAAATAATGAAAAATCTATATAATCAACTCCATACTTTCCATCAACATCTTTAAATGGTCTTTGAACACATATTGTATTCATTGTCATTTTTTGACCTTTACTAGTTGTTTTAAGTATTACTTCTCTTGTAACTCTTCCAGTTAAATGTACTTTATTCATGAATACTCCTTTCTGGGTGTGAGATGTTTCTCACACACTTTTTGATACGATAAGTAACTTAGTTTAATTCAAATGGCTTTTCCAAAGTTCCATCACCAGTCAATAGTACATCAGATCTTATAGACACTACAGGACGAACGACTCCACCAGCGTTATTGACGTAGTTCCAACTCAAGTGGCCAGGATAACCAGAACCGTTCACAGCGAACACGCTCGCCCAATTATCCAAATCGCTTGAGCGATATGTCATTGTCCAGTACCAATTATTTATACTCTTGTGTAGTTCTTCTCCTAATTCTTCTATTTCTTCTTTCTTTAATAGTCTTACATAATCTTTTCTATACACTTTATTTAATTTTGATGTATCTAAATACTTTTCTTCAAATCCTTTTAACAGTTTTCTTATCACACTAGTTTTGTAATTTCCATCAATAACATTTGAGTTAAACATCACTCTGTTATTTTTAACACATTTTTTATTTATTTTATTTTTATCACTATTTTGTACTATTTCTTCGCTTAATTCTTCTACGGTAGTACACAAAGATTTTTCTTCATTGTAACATCTAAATAAGATACCACTTATTTTTATATAACTTCCTTTTATTAACTTCTTTTCATCTAATCTTTTATACTTAACTCCATTAACTTCTATTATTTCTTTCATTATACTTTTCTTCCTCTCTTTCAATACTTTTTGATATTGCTCTAACAAATATAGCTACAATAAATGCTACTGTAATAAATAACCCATAGAATATACAAACCATTCCTTCCATTATTGTCATTTTTCTTTACCTCCTAAGCACTCTTAAATGCTTTTAATGCTTCTTCTATAGTTAAATAATACTGTGTTCGACTAAAGCTACAACAGTCTTTGTCTCCATAAACTCCATCACAAATTACAAAGTGACAGTTATTACCTTCTACATAGAATAACATTACGTCATAGTCATATTTATCTTTCTTTTTCTTTAACAAATGTGAATTACCTAATCCACCATTGTAAACACAGTCATACAATTTAATTTCGAAATCTGAATTATTCATTTACTCATCCTCCTTATAATTTTATTAATCGTTCTTTTGTTAAGGCCTGCTTTCCTCATCTCAACAATTTCATATTTTAGTTTTCTAAAAAGATTAATAGTTTCTTTTAAAGACTCATTATCTAGTTCCATTTTTATTGTTTCAAATTTAGCCATCTATTACCTCCTCATCAAATTTTTCTAAAATTTTCATTAATTTGCAAAACTCAGGATTTCTCCAGCCAACTATTCCATAAGTAGTTACATCTTTTGAATAATGATAATAATTTTCTTCTATATGTTTTTTAGCTGTTCTTTTTGTTAAGAATGGACCAGTCATAGTTGAAATAAATGGTATTCTAGCAAAACTTCTTAAATTTACATCTATATCATTTATTTCTAAAAAGTCATACAACTCATTTTCATTTGTGATGTTTAAAAAGTTTTTTCTTGTTCCTCTAATAATGCACAATTAGATAAACAATAATCTTTTATTTTTTTTTAAATCTTCCTCGCTATTTTTATCGAAGCTGGAATACAATACACCATCACTATCATCAGAATAAATTTCAAAGTATTCACCATCTTCTGTATAAATATTTTGTTTATCATATACCATCCAAAATACTGGATTGGCACAACCATCTTTATCTTGAGTTTTTCTTTCATGTGCTAATTCTTTTAAAAATTCGATATCTTCTTTTGTTAAATTTTTAAACATACTCTATATTCCTTTCATTTCAATGTTTTATAAATATTCGATTTATTAATTCCAGACATTAAATTTCTTATTTGTAATTTACTTTCAAAAGAAGCAGCTGATGAGCTTTTAACTGGTGCATTTTTAGGGCATATATTATTTTTTGAATAAATGCTTTATAAAATTTTTCTAATTCTAATTTGAAATCATTTTTATATATTGTAAACAAATACTCCGTTTCTACTTTTTGATTAGGAGTTAAATAAATCATAAATATTGTCTTAAACTTACGATAACTCTTTACATTTATACCATAGCCAATTACTTTGTATACTATTTGACATAACAACCTAAATTCATAATCATTTCTAACTATAAATTTATACCAGCCTTGAATATTTGAATTTAACTCTTCTTCTGAAATATTATATTTTTTCATAAGTTTATTTAATAACTTAGTTGCATTACTTCTTTCTCCATCAACACCACATTTTGAAAGTATCAATAATTTTTCTAATGTTTCTTTTATTTTCTCACCATATTTTTAATTTCATCTTCTAAATCATTTATTAATTCTAATATTTCCTGCAAAGTAAGAACTCTTATTTGTTCTTGATCTCTCTTTCTTGTTTCAAAATTATAATCACTTGACTTAACTAACTCTTTTGATTTATCTATTTTACTTTGAAGTTCATTTTTTAGTTCATGTAGAATATAATATTCTGAACTCTTTAACTTTTTAACTCTCATTAGTCGCCAGGTTCTTTCCCCAAACTCCTAAATGACCATATTCTTTTACTTCCTTGTCCATACTTTCTCTAAAATCTAAATGAACTAAATAAGCAATAACAGAAGCAATAGCATCCTCTTCATACTCTTTTGTGGTCATTATTACTTTTAAGTTAGACATTCTATATTTTTTATAATTTTCATTAACTTCACCTCTTTTTCTTTGTCTTGGCATTGATGTTTTATTCCAGCATCTAAGATATGCCTTATAAATTTTAAGTTGATGATTTTTATTTATAATGCCTATATAATTCAAAAATTCTATAAATTGGTTTTTGTTAACCACTCTATTACACCTCCGATTAACCGAAACCAAAACCGCCTATTTTTTTATTTTATTTCTTTTATCTATTAACTTTGCTAATATAACTCCTGACTTAGTAGCTTCACTACTTTTTTTTATTAATTTTTTCCTATTCATTATCAACAACTCACTTTTACTTACCAATATCAAGTTGCTAATATCAAAATTATTCTTATTTCCATCTGCAAATATAACTCTACTTCCTTTTGGAAGTTTACCGTAATGTTCTTCATAAATTACTTGATGTTTAGGTTTCCAATTATTATTTTTATGGCCATCTTGTACTTTTACATACCAGTAATTATCCTTTCGTATTCTTTCAGATCCGATAGGCAAATTATTAGCTGCTATATGTCCTTTCTTATAAGATGTTTTGTTTCCCCCAACATTAAATTCTCCTTTTGTTCCTTTATTTGCTGGAATATGCCCTTTTTTAAAATATCCACTTAAACCACTACTAATTTTATGGTTGTGTTTGAATCCTTTTATCTGTGATACTGTAAACGATGTATTAAATTTTTTATTTATTAAATCAGCTAATTCCTTATTGCCTATGTTTTTCACATTTTCTTTAATAAATTCAAGTTGTTCATCAGAAAATAATTTACTTTTCATTAGAACATCCTATAAACTTAGGAACTGAAGATGGAATCGAACCAAATTCATTTTGGATTTTAACTCCTTTTAATA
Source organism: uncultured Bacillota bacterium (assembly GCA_947650795.1). GTDB lineage: Bacteria > Bacillota_I > Bacilli_A > RF39 > UBA660 > MGBC139354. The sequence continues at coordinate 11,737 of CANSWR010000022.1, forward strand.
CTGTATCAGCATTATTAATCACTTTCTCTGCTACACTACTTATCGCTTCAGCTCTTTTGATTTCATCATCTAGTTTTTCTCCCATTAATTCTTCATCACTTAGCCTTTCTAACTCAGCAAATAAATGGTTATTCAAGTCTGATAAATTATTCCTCAAGATACACACTCCTTTCTATAAAATAGTCCTTTAAAATTGAATTGTTATTATCAATTATTTCGTTGTCATTTCTAAACTTTACTGTCATTTCTCCACCTATAGATGAAAATATGCGAAACTCTTTTATTTCTCCTTTTGAAGCTCTTGATACTTTTACTCCTGCCCATTGCATCTTCTTCTGAATAAATGATGCTAAATCTTGCCTCCATTGCTTTTCGTTAAAATTTATTCTTATTTTTTTAGCATTCCAACTACTACTATATCTTTTAGCCATAATTAGTCTCCTTTCTTTTAATTCACTTCTATTGTGTCAGTTTTACAAGTATTGTCACAATTGTTATATAACAATGCACCTAGAAACACACCTAACAAGAATGTTAACACTACCATTATGTATATTTGAATAAATCCTTCTTGAGTGATCGCATTCTTAATTTCTTCTTTAATTTTTTTCATAACTTCACTCTGCCTTGTTAAATTCGCTTAGTAATGCTGTTTCTAATTCTTGTCTAAACTCCTGGCTAATTGGATGACATACATCTTGAAAGCCGTTATTAGTTTTATGACTAGGCATAGCTACAAGTAATCTATTAGCACCTTCAATTATTCTTGCTTTATGTACTACAAATACTCCATTAAGTGTAAATGATGCATATGCTTTTACTCTTCCTTCTTTTTCAACCTTTTTAATTTTTATATCTTCTATTTTCATAATTCCTCACTTTCTTCTTTTCTATCTTCTAACCAATTAAAGTCAAATAATTCCAAGTTGGGATCTCCTCTAGCTTTCAATTCATTAGTTATTGTCTTTAATTTCTCTGTTCTTTCTACATCATATTCTGAAAATTCTTTTCCATAGAGAAGTATAAATTCTGGTGATGTTTCATTTGGGCATTGATTTTTCTTTAAACAATTAAAACAACTCTCATTTTTATATTTAGATCCTAAGTGACAAAATTCATTTTCTTCGCGTGCTCGCGTATTATTACACACATATATTTCTTTCATTCTTACATTATTGTTAGTGTGCACTTGTTGTGCATTCATTGTGCACTCATTGTGCATTGGTTGTGTAATTTGTTGTGCACTTTTTTGATACTCTTCCCAATTAACCAAGGTTATAAGGGTACCTTTAGTGCATTTTCGTTGTGTAATTTGTTGTGTGTTTTCAAATGCTTTTAAAATTCTTCTTGCTTTGTCACGAGAAACCTTACATTTTTCACCTAACTTTTCTTCGCCTACTATTAGTTCTCCTGGATTAAGGATAAGTTTCTCTTTTCCAAACATTACTTCCCGAGATTTATGAGTTGCATTATAAAGTAAATAGTGCCATACTCTAAAGTAATCGTTATCTTTGCAAACAACAGGATTATCTTCAATTGTTCTATATACTTTTACATAGCCTTGATCCATTACTTTTTCCCTTTCAATTTATTTTCAACCAAAACAACCCAAGTAATCTCTAACTGCTTAAAGAGGGAACCTTAAAATAATAAAATTAAAATATATAGTTAGGATCGGTTTATTAAATAAATATTAAAATAAGTGAAAACTTTAGCAAAGTTCAGTAGGCAAGTTCCCTCTTTAAACAGTTAGAAATTTTTATTTATTCAGACACTTAAGCGAGAGCTAGTAAACTATGAACAACCGAGGACACGGTAATACTACTAGATCTCATTAAGTGCCTGAAAATTGATTTTTTAATTTTTAAACATTATAATTAGTAATGAAAGGAGCAGTTAAAATGAACAAATATAGTAGAAAAATATTAAGAATTATTAATGAAGCTAATACTCCAACAAATTTTTACCTTTATGAAAACTTAAAATATGATAAAAATACTATTGATCACTCTTTAGAACTTTTAAAAGATGATAATTATATTTATTGTGAATTTAGTCGTACTGGTAAAATATATTACTACTCTACAGTTAAAGGAAAAGATTATATCTTAAATAGAGTAAAAAATTCATTCATTTATATTCTCAAAATTATTTTCTTGAATATTATTTGTCCTTTGTTTGTTGCATACATTACTACAATTATTACTATTGACAATAGCAATTGCTGTAAGGACACTAACAATAATGGGGAAACATACTCTATAAATCCATAATGCTAATCTTTCTTTTCCTTCTAAATTATTCATATTAATTTTGTCTCTTTCTATAATGTTTTAAAATTGATTTTTGTACTAAAAATTGGTATAATTTAATAGTAAAATTTTTATATTTTTACATGATTTATGCTTTTATTTTTGACTAGTAGCATAAATCTTTTTATTTATATCATAATAACTGCATGTGTAACCTTTTTCTTTGTCACACTCACTTGTTAGTTGATTTAATGTTTCTATTCTTTTGCTTATAAGAAAACATATAATTACAAATGCAATTAATAATAGAACTATCTTTATCCAGCTTTTTAATTTTTTCTTTTTCATTCTTTTCTCCTTTACTTTGATAATTTTTTTAATAAGTTAATATTAATATTGTAATAATTGATGACTTCCTCTACTGGAATATATCCTTTTGGTAATTTGTAGCCTTTTTGTTTAACACGTTCTTTTATTTCGTTTACTACTGTATATGCTCGAGCTTCGCCTAAACACATTAATTTCATAATGTCTTTAGCTGTAAGCCAAGGATTATTTAATAATTCTAAGGTTTCTGATGCGTTAAGCCTTTTATCTGGTTTTTTCATTATTTACCTCCATTTATCTGTCGTAAGTTTTATAATTATTTTTTTAAGTTTCTTATATTATTAATTAAATTAATTTTAATTTTTTTATCTCTTTGGAATAATTATGTATTTTTTTGATTTCTTCAAATTTGTTGTCAATAATACTTTTTAATTCTTCCCATTCTTCTTTTTTAAGTATTTGTATTAGAAATATTAATCCTTCTATACTTTCTAAATCCATTATTTAACCTCCTTTCAATTATTCTTGATTTTTATATACTCCTTGCTTACAATTATTTTTGAAAGGAGATATTATATGAATGGAGAACAAAAGCATCAAATTGCTTTAGAAATTGCTAAAATATGCACAACTGCCAATATTAACGAATATTTAGTATCATCTGATAATAACAAAGAAAACAAATCAAATGAGAAAATTTCTAAACGTGATATGTTAATGAATGATTTTATAACTGATTATTATAAAGTTTTGGACAAACTTAGTCCTAAAAATAATCAACATAATATCTAATTACATATTAGAAAGTGTTACTATTATTGGTAGCATTTTTTCTATTTCTGATAATATATGTATTCCTCTTTCTACTGAACAATCAGTGGATTTTAGTAATTCTAAAATGTTTATTGCTACTTCTTTTTCATTATCATCAAGTAATAAACATATAGAATTCATAAATCGTTCTTTCGTCTCTTGTTTCATTCTCTAGCCTCCTTTCAAATATTCTTGATTTTTATTCTCTCCTAACTTACAATTGTTTTTGAAAGGAGGTATTTGTGTTATATTTTTGGTGTGCTTTATCTAATGAACTATTAGAGTTACATACAAATTGTAAAATTGATGGAAAAGATGTTGAGGAATTTCTATCAAATCATAACAATCTAAATGACATTTCTAATGACTTTGTAGATATTGAATATAATGGTCAACTTAACGGAATTAATGGTAAGCATTTATTTCAAATACATAAGTCTTGTTTGTTATTTCATAAAGCACAATTGTAATTAACTTGGCAATTATTTGCTAAGTTTTTTATAAACTTCTTGTGTACTGCCTAAAGAACTTGTAACTATAGTTGAGTTAGATATATGATAAATATTTCCAATGTCTAGTAAATGATTACATATATTGTTATTTTCTCCTAATTTAATAGCGTTATCTCCATGAATTATAGTTTTATATTTTTTACATAAAGAAGAGCCTTTCATTGTATCTATAACTATTAGTTTTACTTCAACAACCATATAATCTAAAACTCTTAAAGTATCTAAAGTGCGATTATCAATTATATCTTTTGTGACTAAAATATCATTAACATTAATACTGTCTTTTCCTATATCAACAACAACATAATTATCGTCTAATCTATTAATGATTCTTATTTTTCTTTCTTTCATTCTCTACCCTCCTTCTTTCATTTTTACAACACGTTCTGTGTGATGCAAATCTAAAAAAATATTAATATCTAATAATGGATATTTATATTTTATACGTTCTATTAGTTCTCTGCCTGGCTTACGTTCTCCATTTTCAATTTTTTCATAAAATGATTTAGATATTTTTAATTCATTCGCCATTTCTTCTTGTGTTCTACCTATAGCTTCTCGAAAATCTTTAAGTGTTTTCATTGTTCACCTCCTAATCTAACTCGAATTTTATCACACGTATTGTGTGATGTCAATAAAAAAAATATAATTTGTGTGATTTAATTTATTTTTTACACTAAATGTGTTATTTTAGGTGCGTGAAAGGAGAAGAGTATATGAACGGAAATAAATTGAGAACATTACGCGAAAGTAATGGTTTACTCCAAAAACAATTAGGAAATACACTCGGAATATCTCCAAGTACTATAGGAATGTATGAACAAAATAGAAGAGAACCAGATAATAATACTTTAAAAAAAATTGCTAATTTTTTCAAGGTCTCTACGGACTATTTATTAGATAATGAATACCAAAAATATGAAAAAGAAAAAATTCAAATAGAAAAGGATGCTTTAAAAGAGATGTTAGTTAAATCTGGATATATGAGTACTACAGATGATTTAACAGATGAAGAATTAGAAAGGCTTATGGAATTTCTAAATAAAAATAAGGATTTCATAAAAAATATTAAAAAATGAAAAAATTAGAAAGACCACAATTTTTATCAAAAATGTTTACATGGATTATTGCTACATTTGGATTTTTCTTTGCTATTATAACTTTTATTATATCAGGTTTCGAAATAAACATATTGTATAAAATAATAATAATTTTGCTAACATTATTAATTCTAATGATTATATATTTAATAATTTTTACTCTAAAGTTGAATAATTATTGTGTAAAGGCAGAAGAAAAAATTATAGAGTTAGAAGAAACAAAAAAAACGTTAGTAAATGAAAATAAAGAAAAAACAGCTATCATTTTTGGTATTACTAGTTTAATGCGTGAATCATTTGATACAATTGATGATTTCGTAAATATTGTAGAAACTGGTTTAGTTAATATCAAAGGAGAAGATGAAAACATTTTAAAAAAAATATATAATATTTTTATGATAAAAAAAGAAAAAATTAATGAAAAGAAAGGGAAATATAACATATGAAAGAATATAAAGTAGTTAAAATTATAGATAGTAAAACAATTATAATAAATGCAGGTTTTAAAGATAATATTTCAACTGGAGATGAATTTAAAATATATTGTATTGGAGCGACTATATTTGATCCTGAAACCAATGAAGAACTAGGGTCTTTAAAAGTTACAAAAGATATTGTATATACTTATGAGGTAATGGAAAAGATGTGCATGTGTAAAAAGAAAAAATTAAAGAATAATGCATTACAATATGGAAATGATTTACTAAATGTAGATCCGAATGATATTACAGGAGGTTTAATTACTGAAGAGCCTATAAGAATTGGAGATAAAGTAGAAAAAATTACACCAGAACTTCCTTTTTAAAAGCACTAATATTAGTGCTTTTGTTTTAGTTCTAAAAACCTAATGAATTGCCATAAAAGTCTTTTTCTTTTAAGGTATTTATAGAACTTATTAAAATTTTTCAACCCCTCACCCCTATTATATTTTAACAATTAATTGACATTTTTTTAAAATTGTATATAATTAAATTGGATACACAAATTGTGTGATGTCATTCAAATAAGCAATTTATTATGAAAGATACTGAAGAAAGGAAGTGATTAAAAATGAATACTAAAACACAAGAACAAATAGTATATATATCTTTAGATGATAGTGGAAAATTAAATAGCAAAGAAAAATATTTAGTATATGCTGGTCTTTTCTTTACCGATAAAAAAGAACTAGAAATATTTAAAGCAAAATATAAAAATATTAGAAATAATATATATAAAAAAGATATATACAAAAATGTTGAAGAACTTAAAGGGCATACACTCCAAAATGTGGATAGATTAAGACTTTTACGATTTATTCACAAGTATAGTACTGCTGGTTTAGTTGTAGATAATTCAAAAATAGAAAAAGAAGATATTTTAATAAGTAAATACGCAAGAGGAAGGTATAGAGATTATGTAATTAAATTATTAATAAAGGACGTTATAATAGATTTAATAAAAAAGAAAAAACTAGATCCTTATAAACCTGTTTCATTAATAATTAATATGGACCAAGAAAGCGCAAAAACAAATGGTAGATATAAATTAGATGAAGGAATTTATGAAGAACTAATAAAAGGCATATTAAATTATAATTATAGTTTTAAAACTACACCAATTTTATTTAATGAATTAACAGTTAAAATTTATATGCAAAATTCCAAAACAAGTTTAATAATTCAAGCTTCAGATTTAGTGGCCAATAATATTTGGCGAAACGTAATTAATAATCAAAAGGTAAATGGAATTAATATAATAAAATTTTTTCCATAATAAAAAGTGGATTGCTCCACTTCCCAGTTTACGTGGTGTACTTACAAGTACACTTAGTCATACAGACCACAATAAATCTGTCCACCATGACAAAGCATTTCTGCTTTCGGTACAAATATTATAGCATTAAGCTATATTACTTGTCAATTATATTATATGCAAAAAACATATAATATATACAACCAAATATTACCAAATAAGGAAAGATAAGTACAAATCAAGAGAAAAAATAAAAATAAAGCATAAAAATATCTTTTTACATAAAATATGGTATCCTGTTTTTAATTAAATTATTATTCACATATTTTAAAAGAAATACTCTATTAGAATTGCATAAGTTTTGATATCAATATTTTCTATAAATAATTCACAGTACAATAAATACCAACTCATTAATATTCCCCCTTCCAAGGGAAATATTATAAAATAATAATAAAAGATAAAAGTATATCAATAAATGACCAAAAAGACTTAGTACTACGAATACTAAGTCAAACCGTAATTAACGGGCATAAATTGAAAATCTTACGACAGACAAATTCTTTTTATGCTCCTTAATTATACTATAAAATTAAGGAGGTGGCAAGATGCCAGTTTATGAAGAAAGAGATAGATCCAGATGGACTAAAGATGGAAGAAAATTTTATTTTAAATGTCCTTATACTGATATGTATGGGAAAAGAAAACAAAAAAAATCGAAAATGTATAAAAGTCGTCCAGCTGCAAAAAAAGCTGAAGATGAATTTTTACTTAATGTAGCAACTACTGACGAAACTGATTTAGATATAATGTTTAAAGATGTATATAAAGAATGGTTTTTTATTAAAAGTAGAACTGTAAAAGAGACATCAGCTCATACTATTAAATTAAAAATAGAAAAAAATATATTAGAATTTTTTAAAGATTTTAAATTACATTCAATCAAAACTAACATAATTTATACATGGTATGAATGGTTAGAAAAGAAAGAACATAACACAGAATATGATAATGTTTTAATTACATATTTAAAAGAGATATTACAATATGCTTCTTTTAACTACGAATTTGATAATAAAATTCTAAGTAAAATAGAAAAGAAGAAAAATAATAGTATAAGAACAATTAAAAACGATAGTGAAATAAACTATTGGACTTATGAAGAATTTAATCAATTTATTTCTAATGTTGATGATGATTTTTATTACACTGTATTTAGTTTTTTATATTTTACTGGTTTACGTAAAGGTGAAATGTTCGCACTTACTTGGAATGATATTGATTTTACCAATAAAAAAGTAAATATAAATAAACAAATAGTATCCAAATTAGGTAAAAAAACTTATGCTATTACATCAACTAAAACTAATAATTCTGATAGAATAATAGATTTGGATAATAATTTAATAGATCTTTTATTAAAGTATTATGAAAAACAAACTAAATTATATGGATTTAATCAAAATTATTTTGTATTTGGAAGTATAAAACCATTATCATCAACAACACTAAAACGTTATCTACAAAAATATATAGATATTTCAAAGATTAAACCTATTTCTCCACATGGTTTTAGACACTCTCATGCTTCATTACTCATACATTTAGGTTGTGATAGCCGAGATGTAGCAAATCGCCTAGGAGATACTATAGAAACAATAGAGAACACATATTATCATATGTTTCCAGAAAAGAAAAAAAACACTATAAATATCTTAAATAACTTTAAAAATAATGTCTAATTAGTACGTAAAATGTACGTAAAAATATAAAAACTCAGGTTATACCTGAGTTAATTTCATCATGGCGGAGACAGAGAGATTTGAACTCTCGCGCCAGTTTCCCGACCTACACCCTTAGCAGGGGCGCCTCTTCAGCCTCTTGAGTATGTCTCCATTTAATCAGCTGACTATTAAATAATACATTATTTTTTCTTTATTGTCAACTGACTTAATATAAGTTTTCTTTCATTTACCACATTTCACTATAATTTCCATCACTCTTATAATATTCATCCATCAAAATTATATCAGTAAAATCACTTTCTAACAGTGTGTCACTAGTAAATTCTCTAACCCTTGTACCTGTCTCATAAGACTCCCCTACATATATAATATCTTTATCAATTCCAATAATCATAGCAATATGCCCATCAAAACCAATTAAATCTCCTGCTTTAACACTACCACTCTTAAGTAAATCCATAGTTATTTTTTCCTTTGGCCTCAAATCTAATAATTCATTATTAACATAGTTATAATCCCCTGCTCCAACATCTTTTATATCATAACCAGCATTAAACAAAGCCCATGTTATAAATCCACTACAATTAAGACCATTATCATAATATTTTCTATACATTACATTTTTTAAAGGACAACCCCACATAACTGGACCTGTTTCTGTACTATCACTAATATCTTTATATTTATCTTCTGACAAATATAACCCTTTATGATAATATCTTCCTTCTGCATCCACATGAAGAATATTAGAATGATTTTCTAACCTACCATTTTCTGAAAAATAATTTATATTTTGCTTAAATCTTAAAAGTAAAAATCTAGCTGCTTCTAAAGCCCCACTTCTAGTCATATATCCCTTTTCTTTAATCTTATAATCTAATAAAACATCTAATAACTTAGCTTCACTTTCACTATATTCTTTACACTCTAAAAAAGGTTTATCATTATTTATTATAGGTTCACTTATTAAATCAGTAACTATAACTTTGACTTCTTTCTCTTCATTATTAGATACCTTTACCTTAACAGTTGTATTACCTACTCCTTTTCCTACAAGATTATCATTAATAACATTAACAATCTTTTTATCATCACTTATAAATTTTACTTTAACTTCTTTACCATCCTTCTCTTCAATATTAACTGGAATAGTATAATTTTCATTAATAGCTAAATAAACTTCACTTGGAACTTCAAATTTAACCAAAGTTAACTCTTCATAAGGAAGAGAATCTTGAATAATATTTGATGTACTTCTAAACTCATTAAAATACAAAAGACTACCAGCAATAACTACTAAAATAATTGTCACTAACATTAATTTCTTCATCTTATACTCTCCTTACCATAACTATACATTACAATACTATTTGAGTTTAGGTAAAAATAAAACTTGACATAAAAAAATCAGAATTGTGAATAA